>CAZPPD010000631.1:0-4053 GCA_964588185.1 uncultured Alcaligenaceae bacterium
ACGAAATGGGGGCCGACCTGCCGATTATTGTCATCAGTGGTCATGCTGATGTACCAATGGCAGTTCGCGCCATCAAGGCGGGAGCGGTTGATTTTCTCGAAAAGCCGTTTAACGATCAGGTTCTTTTGGACCGGATTCATCAAGCGGTGGAAGAGAACGTGCAGCGCAAAGAGGGACGGGTGGAAGAATCCCAAATCCTCGCCCGCATGGAAACGTTGACTCCAAGGGAAAAGGAAGTCATGGAATTGCTGGTTTCCGGAAAAGCAAATAAGGATATTGCCGCCGATTTGGAAATTTCCCGGAAAACCTTGGATATTCACCGCAGTAAAGTGCTGCAAAAAATGGCCGCGGAAACCGTTGCCGACCTGGTTCGCATGGTTTTAAAAATGCGTTCTTCCTGCTCCCGGTCTCGGGATATTGAGTAAGGATTGTTTAGGATTTATCTTTTATTCTTATGAACTGAAAAGGTACTTTGGTTTCGACCGGGTACCTTTTTATTTTTTGATCGCTATTACCACTGAAACCATCACTGGTAAAACGGGGTAAAGTCATAGATTCCCGTAATAATTCGCCAACATTAATGTTTCTTTAATTGGATAGAAGGTATCCTTCACCTTGTACCAATATGACAAGGAGAGATGGACTATGGTGCTGAAAAAAGACTACCGGGCTGCGTTATTGCGGCCGGCTTTTACATTAATGGAAATGTTGATCGTGGTTGCCATTATCTTGGCTTTGTCCGGGGTGGGAATAGTTTATTTCATGTCTTCTTACCAGGATTCCTTGAAAAAGACGGCCATCACTAAAGCCAAAGCCCTTACCGAAGCCGCAGCTCAATATGAACTCCACTACGGAACTCCGCCACCGACTTTAGAGCAGCTTTTGGTTCGGGATGAGGAGCGAGAATTAGGACCTTACCTGAAGACAAAAGACGCTATCTTGGATCCTTGGGGAAGGCAATTCGTCTATGACCCAACCGGGTCAATCAACCGGGGCTTGGGCAACACCCAACCGGATATTTATTGCGTCGTCGGCCAATATAAAATCGGAAATTTCGGCAAAATCAAAAACTAATATACCCCTTGTACGGATACAAAAGAGGCAAATTGAAGTGAACAAGGTACGCCCTGGATATACCCTGTTTGAGATCATCTTGGTGGTGCTTATTTTGGTTGTGGTAGCGGGAATTTCCATTCCCGTAATCTCTACCATGATGCAGGGCTCCCGAATAAATGCTGCCAAAGACTCTGTTCGAGCCCAACTGGCCAAAACCAGAAACCAAGCTGTTAGTGATAATATTCCTTACCGATTTGCTGTGAAATACAATACGGGAAACTTTAAGATTGCTCCGGATACAGTCGACTTCTGGCCGGATGCCGTCGCGGAATCCAGTCTCCCGATGGAGGGTCAAGAAGAACCCTTTGTTTTGGAAGGAAGCTTGCCGGAAGGAGTATGCTTTTGCGGATCGGAGAACGGCAATGGTCAATCCGGGCAAAACTGGGATAAAATTGCCACTTTTTATCAGGATGGGACTGCCAGTGAGGATGCGGAAATTCATTTGGCGATTGGCAGAGGAACGCCGGTTGTCATTCGTTTGAATGCTGCCAGCGGAACAATTACGGCCCAGCTTTCTTTTTCGGGCCGGGCTTTCGGTTCCTGATATGAAACGATCTTTTTCTTCTACAATTCAGAAAGAATCCAATACGACGACGCTCTTTGACAGCGTCGTTTTTCGATTTCACTCCCGCCATGAACGACCCGGATTAACTTTACTGGAGGTCGTTGTTTCGGTTGCCATCTTCCTGGTTGCTTTGGCAGCAATCGGGCAGCTCATTAATCTTGGCTCCTTTGCCATTCGGGATTCCCAATGGAAACAACAAGGGGCTTTTTACTGCCAGTCCAAATTGGCGGAGATATCGATTGGGTATGAACCGTTCGCCTCAAGTTCCGGGAAATTGGAAGAAGATCCCACTTGGAATTGGGAAACCCAGGTAAAGCAAGTTTCCGGGATCGAAGGCTTGTGGCGAGTTCAGGTCCGTTTCTGGAAAGAAAGGCCCTATCAAGACTCTCCTGTTTCCGTTCGCATGACGCAAATAATCATGGATCCGGAATTTCGCGGCAGCACTCTGGATCCGCCGCCCACTCTTCCTGAAGTAGAAGATCAACCGGAAGAACCTTCGGGAGAAAGCCAACCATGATTATCCGGCAAACCACTCGCCAGGGTTACACCCTTTTGGAAATCACCGTTACTCTCGCAATTGTTTTGGTGTTGATGGCTAGTATTTACGGGGCAATGGCTATCTTCATCGGCCAAACAAATATCGGCAGGCAAAAAGCAGAAGAAACCGCCGTTGCCCGTTTGGTATTCACAAAATTGACGCAGGACATCAAAAATCACCTTGCCCCGATTGACCCTCGCCTTATGGAGTTTCCGCAAAGCCTCTTGCCGGTTCCTGAAGAGGAAAGTCTTGAAGGCCAAGTAGAGCAGGAAGAAGGAATATCCCAAGAACCCAATCCTGCGGCGGATGCTGCCGGTTCGGTGTTCTTCAACTTGGGTGTGCTTGGAGAAGAGAAATATTTGGCTTTATACATCCACCGCAGTTCGGTGGTGCAACAGGCATCCCAACCGGATCAGGTAACCTCCGGGGATCTTCGCCGCGTGGTTTACTGGTTGGCGGAAGGACCGAACGGCATTGCGGGGCTGGCCCGGCAAGAATCGGTTGTTGCTACCTCCGAAGAGGCTACTACCTTGTTTCCCTTTGATGCGGGAGATCAGGAGAGATTTGTAATCGCCAAGGATGTCGTGGATGTGTCCTTTGCTTACTACGACGGGTTGGGATGGGTCGACCCGTCTTCTTGGGACGGTTCGGTAATGGTTGGTGCGGAGGGGAACAGTCCGCTTGGCCCCCCAATGGCCATCGCCATAACACTCAGTTTTCGTGACCCCGGAGCAAGTGAAAATGCTCCAACCCGCAGGTATCGCCACGTAGTTGCCATTCCGGCCGCCAATGGGATAGTTGATCCCTTGGCATTGGAAGGAATGTTGATGGAGTAGAAATGGTGCGAATCCAGGTACCCAAAAAATCCAATCCACGGCAAGGGACGGTATTGTTACTTGTTGTGGTAGTGATTGTAATTCTTTCCTTGATCAGCTACCAGTACACCGATTTTATGATGACGGAATCTCGCGGTGCGGAAAATGCCGTGCGGGCGCTCCAACTCCAAGCAGCAGTGGATTCCGGAATTGATTATACCGCAGCACTTCTCAGCAACCCGAACCTTCTCACAAATCCTTACCTGGATGAAGAAAGCTTTCATGCCGTCATTGTTCATGAGAGCAATCTAACCCGCGAACAATCCCGGTTCAGCATTTTGTCTGCCTTGCCGCCGGGAGTTGCCGGAGCGAATGATCTGAGTTTTCGTTTTGGGGTTGCTGATGAATCCGGCAAGATAAACCTCAACGCCATGATGAAAAAGGATCCTTCGGGGGAAGAACTGTACAAGTTGCTAATCAATCTAAATCTGCCGACGCTAAACGAGGAAACCGTTAACGCCATTTTGGATTGGTTGGATGAAGATGGTGAACCGCGTCAGGGTGGGGCGGAGAATGAAACCTACTCCTCCATGGATCCACCCTATGCATGCAAAAATGGGCCGTTGGACAGCTTGGATGAGCTGCTTTTGGTTCGAGGAATAACACCGGAGATTCTGTATGGCAGTGATTTAAACCGGAACGGTATGATTGATGCCAACGAGCCCAGTGTCGACCCTCTCACCGACTTGGGATTGGTCCAATACTTTACCATCTACAGCCGCGAACAGAACATTGCCAGCAGCGGTTACCCCCGCATCAACCTCAACCAGCAGGATTTAACGCTTCTTAGCCAAGAGCTAACCGAAGTTGTTGGACAGGATCTTGCCAACTACATAATTCTGGCACGGATTTATGGAACGCAACCGGGTAGCAGCAGCAGTGGGTCAGCTTCTTTGAGTCAAGCTCTTACGGACAACAAAGTAAACTTGCAATTTGGCGGCAGGAAAAAAATCAAATCC
>CAZPPD010000632.1:0-4041 GCA_964588185.1 uncultured Alcaligenaceae bacterium
CCCTAGACGCGAACAATAAAAGGAGCAACTACCCGAAACCTTACGCCAAGCTATGGAAAAAGGGGCAAAGAATCGTGAGTGAAACACTGCTCCCTAAACAACAATCGGTTGATCTCCGAACTTTGCAGCGAGGTTTCCTGGTTCTAGGCGGCATCTCTGCAATTGCCTGCGCTATTGGGGCAGTCCTCAATTTGGAAGCGTTTTTCCAGTCTTTTTTGTTTGCTTGGTTGAGTTGGCTGAGCATTCCCCTTGGGAGTCTGATGATTGTCATGACGCATCAACTTACTGGTGGTCGCTGGGGATCTACTTTGCAACCTGGGTTAACAACTGCAATGAATACTCTGCCCCTGTTCGCTTTACTCTTTGTTCTAATTGCTATCGGGATGCCTGATCTGTTCATCTGGTGTGACGCGGAATACGTTGCCGCTGACTCAGCATTACAAAAGAAAGCAGCTTATCTGAATGTGCCTCGTTTTTTAATCTTCGCTGGAATCTATTTTGCTGTGTGGATTGGCCTTTCTTGGAAACTATCGCAGTTGCGTGAGAAATGGCTAAAGACAAAGGATGAAAGAGCAGCTCATCAGGCTGGGCAGGTAAGTGGAATTGGTTTGTTATTGGTAGGACTAACTGTTTCCTTTGCTGCTATCGACTGGATCATGTCGCTTGAACCGCATTGGTTTTCCAGCATTTTCGGCATGTTGGTAGCTAGTTCAATGGTTCTTCCCGGTTTTGCCTTTGGTATTTTGGTTTTGGCTTTGCAAGTCGATGGAGAAAAAACCAAGAAGATCCCAGTAGGTATTTGGAGTGATCTCGGCAACTTGTTGCTGGCTCTGGTGATGATTTGGGCATACATGGCCTTTTCTCAATTTTTCTTGATCTGGTCAGGTAATCTGCCGGAAGAAATTTCCTGGTATCTGCAGCGAAACCAGGGTATCTGGGTTTGGTTAGCACTGGCTATGGTTTTATTTTATTTCGTTTTTCCCTTTTTGTTTCTGCTGATGCCTGAGGTAAAAAGCAAACCGCGACGTTTAGCCGGTGTGGCAACCTTGTTAGTTGTAATTCACTTCGCTTACCTATACTGGTTGGTCAAGCCTGCCTTTATGAAGCACACAATTTCAGAAAACATTCAATTTTTCCAAGGGACACACTGGCTGGACCCGATAGCCCTACTCGCAGTGGGGGGATTATGGGGAGGACTCTTTGTCAATCGCCTCCGCCGCTCAGGAGTACCTCAGGTCCTCCAGGATGAGGTTGAATCAGAGGATGAGGTAGGTGGGGACGAAATTACAGAGAAGGAACCTGCAAATGAAGACTGATTCCAAGAACAATAAGGAACAACAGGAGAAAAAAGGGTATGAAACCAGCGACGTCAATTTTCGTCCCCTTCTGTGGTCTGGTTTGGCACTGCTGATTGTAGGTGTGATTGTCCATGGATTGGTAGCGTGGCTCCTAACGGACTTTTCCGAGACCAAAGCGCAGTCTCGACCGACCCCTCACTCTCTTGCTAAACAGCGTATCCAGTTTCCGGGGAACTTAAACAAAATACCGGATCCGCGTTTGCAAGAGTCGGAGTTTCTCGATGAAAAGAAACAACGAAAAGCGTCAAAGGAACTCCTAAATAGTTACGGATTGGTAGATCCTCAAACTCACGCTGTGCACATACCTATTGAACGTGCCATGGAATTGCTTGCTGATCAAATAGGCAAAAATGAGGAGGCCATCCCGTTAAGAAACGAGAATAACTAATGAAAAAGGTTTTATTTTTACAGGCTGTACAACTATTGGTTCTTGGCACGTTGGTAACAACTACTTTTGCCCAAGATGATTTACCGCCCGAAATTCAAGAAGTGAAAATTCGGCAACGCCTTGGTAATCAGGTTCCACTAAATCTTCAATTTCAAGATTCCACTGGAAAAACGATAACCCTAGGCGATTATGTTACTGACCAGCCGGTAATTTTGGTGTTGGCGTATTATCGCTGTCCCCGGTTGTGTTCCCGGGTGTTAAATGAGTTGGTGAAGACACTTCGGCAGATACCGCTTGATCTTGGCAATGACTACGTTGTACTGACTGTCAGTTTTGATCCGCGCGAAACTGCGGAACTAGCTGCAGCAAACAAGCAAGCTTATCTCGAAGCCTATGGCAAACCTTCTGAATGTTGGTATTTTCTCACCGGAAAGGAGCCAAATATCAAACGTCTGGCTGATGCAGTGGGGTTTCGCTACGTCTGGGATGAGAAACGCAATCAATATCAGCATTCCACAGCGGTGATGGTTCTGACGCCGAAAGGAAAGGTGTCTCGTTATTATTTTGGAATCGACTACTCACCTCGGGACATCCAGACCGGACTAGAAAAAGCCGGCGGCAATGAAATTGGCCCACCAGTTAGTCAGGTGCTGTTATTGACTTGTATGTCCTACAATCCTTCGACGGGAAAATACACCGTTACTGCTTTTAAGTTAATGAGAACAGCCGCTATAGTCACCGTGCTGGGAGTGGGATGCTTCCTTGGCTGGAACTGGTGGAAAGAGCATCGGAAGAAAGCAATCGCTTAACTATTGGTAGGTGGCAAAGGGTACAAGGAGAAGTGTAGAGATGTGGTCCCAGATTCAGCTATTTCCCGATCAGGCTTCGACTATGGCACCGCGGGTGGATGGCATTTACTTTGCTCTTCTTGCGTTTAGCGGCTTTTTTATTGTTCTCATTGCGGGCTTGATTATCTTTTTCGCCATTCGCTATCGCCGCCGGTCAGATGAAGAGGTTCCGCCTGAAGTCAAAGAATCCACTATGGTGGAACTAGGGTGGGCAATTCCGCCATTTTTGATTGTCTTAGTGGTATATTTTTGGGGAGCTCAAGTATTTTTCGATGCGATTCAACCTCCTAACAATACTCACGAAGTGTATGTAGTCGCAAAGCAATGGATGTGGCACCTCCAACACCCCGAGGGACAGCGTGAGATAAATGAACTTCACGTACCGTTAAATAAGCCGGTGAAATTAACTTTGATTTCACAAGATGTGATCCACAATTTTTCAATACCGGATTTTCGAGTCAAGCAGGACGTCATCCCCGGCAGATACACAACTCTGTGGTTCACGCCTACGAAAAAGGGCAGGTTCCGACTATTTTGTGCGGAATACTGCGGGACAAATCATTCCCAAATGGTCGGCTGGATAGAAGTAATGGAGCCTTCCCGTTTCGAAACCTGGTTGACCGAGGATGCCGATAGTTCGCCTGCTACTCAAGGCCGAAAGCTCTTCCTCCAGCAGCAATGTATTACCTGCCATAATCGGGAGGGCAATGCGCCCTTACTCGAGGAGATCTGGCACAAAAAAATTCCCTTGCGAAACGGAAACACCGTTTACGTAGATGAAGCGTATTTGCGTGAGTCGATTTTGAACCCCGATGCTAAGGTGGTGGCCGGTTTTGATCAGGAAATGCCTAGCTATGACGGCCAACTGAGCGAGACCGAATTGATGCAGCTTATCATCTTTATTCGCTCGCTAGGCCCGGGGGACACACCTCAGCGCGTCGAACAAACGGAACCACCAGCAGTTTTGCCGGATGAAAATAAAAAGGATGCTTCACCATGAGCATGGTTACCTCACCCCAAACTCAACCACCTCCCGGACACGAACCGAAACCGCGGACGGATTACATTAATGTGGCTTTTGGGGTCCGGTCCTGGTTGCTGACATTGGACCATAAACGCATAGCCATCCTGTACATCATTTCCATTACTTTGATGTGCGTGCTGGGCGGATTGGCGGCGACCGTGGTACGGTTGGAGTTGTTGACGCCGGTAGGAGATTTAGTGCAACGGGACACTTACAACAAATTGTTCACGCTGCACGGCATCATAATGATCTTTTACATTCTCATTCCGTCAATTCCTGCCGTTTTGGGAAATTTTTTGCTGCCTATGATGATCGGGGCTCGAGATCTAGCTTTTCCGCGTTTGAATCTCGCCAGTTGGTATGTCTTTATGATTGGGGCAATATTCACATTGTGGGTGATGTTGAGTGGTGGGGTCGATACGG
>CAZPPD010000633.1:0-4035 GCA_964588185.1 uncultured Alcaligenaceae bacterium
CTGGGAGGTTGGTTTAGCCTTCCCATTCTCAACTCGCGGCTGGCTACGGTCAGAGTTCCATTGCAACAAGCCGATCCAAAAAATACGATTTGTAATGGCTGGAAGGAATTCGATCTGCGGGATGAGTACTACTTGGATCTGAAATTCCACAACAAGATTCATCCTGTCTTAAAAGTGGAGATCAAAGACAAAGAATACACGGTGGGTTGGGTCTTTGAGCGTCCCCATTCCAAAGGCCGCTCATTTGGATTTGTTTGCGGCCATTTTCACTCCAACTTCGGGGAAAAACCTTTCCGCCAAGCGATCATCAACGGCATCCTCTGGACTGCTCACTTAGATGTTCCCGCCGAGGGAGCTCCTTGCAGTATCACTGCCAAGGATATGGCACTCCCGCCGCGCAAGAAGAAATGATGATCCTTTATGGCCAATGATTTTGTTTTTCGCTGGATCCTGGTGGCCGCGTTTGTGACGGTCCTCCCCTTTGCCTTGTACCACCGGATCCGCTCCAATGCCACTGGCGAAAAGCTGGACCGCCGCCAGGAAGGATTGTTTATCATGATCACTCTGCGTGGATTGGGTCTAATCCGGGTGTTGGGAGTGTTTGCCTTTATGATCAATCCTGCTTGGATGGCTTGGAGTTCGCTACCTTTGCCGCTGTGGCTCCGCTGGATGGGAGCGGCAACTGGGGCGTTGGGAGTGATCCTATTGTTTTGGACGTTCCATAAACTGGGAAAAAACATTACCGATACCGTGGTAACCCGCAAGGATCATGAACTGGTTACCACTGGCCCGTATCGTTGGGTCCGCCACCCCTTTTATTGTGCCTTCGGGTTGGGAATTGTGGCGGATTCTTTGGTTGTGGCCAATTGGTTTTTGGCGGTGACCGGACTGTTTTTGTTTGGGTTAATTGTTTTGCGTACGGATAAAGAAGAAGAAAACTTGGAAAAACGATTTGGCGATCAATATCTCAGTTACAAAGAAAACACCGGCAGATTCTTCCCCCGTTTATTTGCCGTTAGTCCCTCCAGATAATTCTGAGATGCAAAGTCCAGAAGCTTAATCCCAATAAGCCATTTAATTAGGAACCAACATGCTTATTTTTGATGCTCACTTAGACTTGGCCTGGAATGCCATTGATTGGAATCGAGATTTGCGTTTGCCAGTAGAGGGGATTCGCAAATCGGAAGAAGGAATGCCGGGCAAAGGCCGAGGGCAAAATACCGTCAGTCTGGAAGCGATGCGGCGAGGGAAAGTTGCCATCTGTATTGCCACCGTATTGGCCCGGTTGCTCCGGCCGAATTTAATGCCGGCCATTCAGCGATACACCTCAATGGCAGCCGCCTATGGGGCTGCCTTTGGCCAATTGGCTTATTACCGAGGCATGGAACAATGGGGCTTAATGCGGCGGATTGCCAACCACCGAGAATTGACGGCACACGTGAAAGCCTGGGAACAAGATGAGGAATCCGCAACGGAACCCATCGGTTACATCTTGAGCATGGAAGGAGCCGATCCCATTTTGCGGCCCGACCAGGTCCAGGAATGGTGGGACGCGGGATTACGCATCATCGGCCCGACTCACTATGGAATTAGCCCCTATGGCCATGGGACCGGAACCGAGGGTGGTTTTTTCCCTGAGGGAAAAGAATTACTGGAAGAGATGCAGCGTGTCGGCATGATTCTGGATGTCACTCATTTGTCGGATCAATGTTTTGATGAGGCGATGGACTTGTTCGGCGGCCGCATGTTGGCCAGCCATCACAACAGCCGGGCCTTGGTCAACAATCAACGGCAGCTAACCGACGAGCAGATAAAAACACTCGTTTCCCGCGGGGCTGTCATCGGGGCAGCTCTGGATTGTTGGATGCTAAAGCCGGATTGGGTCCTGGGGGAAAGCGACCCGGAATCCGTAAAGCTGGAAGCGATGGTGGACCATATCGATCATGTCTGTCAGTTAGCAGGAAATGCCAACCATGCCGCAATCGGAACGGATTTAGACGGCGGGTTTGGTAAGGAGCAAACGCCTTCGGACATGGATACCATTGCGGATTTGCAACGAGTGCCGGAAATGCTGAAACGGCGAGGATACGATGCCGAAGCAATCAAGAACATAATGTACAAGAACTGGGTCCAGTTTTTTACTGAGACTTGGAAATGATATTGGTCGGTTCAAATGAACCGGATGTTCGTTTCAACAGACTTCGCGTCTGACTGTTAACCCAAAATCTGGCATATCCTTTCCGCAACTTCTGCAGACGAAATCGAATACTCCTCTCGTTTCTCCAAGTCTTTAATCTTCCAATCCCCGGCGGCAATCTCATCCTGCCCGGCGATAAGCCCAATGCGGAATCCCCGCCGCTCCGCGTATTTAATCTGTTGCCCCAGTTTTTTTGCCTCCGGATAAACTTCAACGCCAATACCCGCTGCCCTTAATTTGCGAGCCATTTGTTGGTAGTTCCCGAGGTATTCCGGAGCGAACTGAAATACGATTACCGGGGCAGGGGTGGTCGCAGTCGGCAACATTTCCATTTCTTCCATGGCCGCAATCAAACGGTCCAATCCCAAGGAAGCACCTACACCGGGGAGTTTCTGGTTGGTATATAGCCCCGCAAGATTGTCATAGCGTCCGCCTGAACAAACGCTGCCGATTTCCTGCTTGTCGGTCAAGAAGGTTTCATAGATGGTGCCGGTGTAGTAATCCAAGCCGCGAGCAATCGAAACATCCAATTGGATTCTTCCCTCGGGGATACCCGCTGCCTCGGTCACTTCAATCAGTTGCTGCAATCGGGAGATACCCTCCGCAGCCATTTCATTGCTGCCAAAATCCGCCTGCAATTGGTCCAGAATTTCTCGATTGCTCCCGGTTGTTTCAGCAAGGCGGAGTACTTGATCCGCCTCCTTCGAAGTAATTTCGGCGGCTTCAACCATTTCCTTCGCTACCCCCTCGCGTCCAATCTTCGCCAACTTGTCCAATGATCGCAATAGGGGAGTAGCTTTTTCAGCCAATCCCAATTCCTGTAACAACCCATTGAGAACCAGACGATTATTGACATGAACGGAGAACTTCTCAAATCCCAGGCCAATCATCAGATCATGGATAACCAGTAGCGTTTCAATATCGGCGGCATTGGAAGTGGTGCCGATAGTGTCAAAATCGCATTGCCAAAACTCACGAAAGCGGCCGTGAGCCGTATTCTCACCCCGCCAAACCGGACCCATGTGGTAGCGCTTAAAAGGAGTTCCAAGTTGGTTGATGTGCTGGGCTGCAAAGCGGGCAAAGGGGACCGTCAAGTCAAACCGCAATGCCACATCCCGGTCGCCGTGATCCGTAAAGCGATAAACCAAGCGATCGGATTCTTCCCCGCCTTTGCCCAACAGAATTTCCGCATATTCCAACGCCGGGGTATCAATGGGAGCAAAGCCATAGGACCGATAGACTTGCCGGGCTTTTTCCAACAAATGTTCCCGGGGAATCATTAA
The DNA here is from genome assembly GCA_964588185.1 of uncultured Alcaligenaceae bacterium. Lineage (GTDB taxonomy): Bacteria > Planctomycetota > Planctomycetia > Gemmatales > Gemmataceae > CAZPPD01. Next base: position 3,481 of record CAZPPD010000633.1, read on the forward strand.
TTGCGGGGGATAGTCACGAAAGCCTTTAAGTGTACGAGGAGAGATGAGATCTGCTTTGCTCATGGAGGGTCCGAATAAAAGGAAAAACGCCGTAACCTTCATTCACTTCCGCTGGTCAGCGAAAAAGTTCCCTGGCGCTATAAATTGAAGCGGAGAAAGATACCTGGCGGATGTTGTTGCCGTCTTCGGGGCCAAACAACAAACAATGGTTTCTTTGCACGCGGCTTAAACACCATCTAAATCTCTGTCCCATCCAGCACGATGGCACCTTTGGGAATGACCACTACACCATCGCGGAAAACGTAATTTTCGCCTTCCTCATCCGAGGCGTCACTTTTGTTGGTGATTTTTACATTTCGGCCAATGCGGGCGTCCTTGTCCACGATTGCATTCTCGATGACCGTACCATCGCCAACCCCAAGGTTTGGAATTCCCCGCTTTTTATTATCTTCCTGGTCCGCTTGATTCTCGAAGTAATCCGCACCCAGCAGAACCGTGTTGCGGATGTTGCAGTCCTTGCCGATCTTGGTTCGGACTCCCAGGACGGCCTTTTGA
>CAZPPD010000634.1:0-4034 GCA_964588185.1 uncultured Alcaligenaceae bacterium
AGGAGTCAGCAAGGATGATGGCAAAGCCGGCCGGTGCAATTTTCTCGGCAAATTCGCTTAAAAGAGCTGTATCATGTTGCCATCCCTTGCAAACATGGACTCGTTCCTGTTCATGCAGATATTCCGGGACTTCGATGTCGACCCCCGCGACGGTTGCATTGGGGAAGTAATCCCGCCACAACAGCAGAGAACCGCCTTTAAAGATCCCCAACTCCAGCAACTTCAGGTCTTGTTGCCACATGCCGCCTATCACGGCATCATAGATTTCCAGATAGCGGTTTTTAACCTTATCGGTGTCGTACTTGCCTAAGTCGAGATGGCGGCTTCGCAAGTTTGGTTCCATGATTCCTCCGTGAATCGAAAACCATACCTGGGTGAATTTGATGGCCGAATTCTGGCGTATTCAGCTACCCAGTTCATTTCACTTCGGGCCGCAAGAGGGGAAACAAGATTACGTCCCGAATGGTTTCCGTGTTGGTCAACAACATCACCAAGCGATCGATTCCCACTCCTAGCCCGCCTGCGGGTGGCATGCCATGGCGTAGAGCTCGGACAAAATCCTCATCCATCTTGGCCATGGAATCTTCTTCGGGCAGACCCTCGAGTTGTTGGCGAAATGTTTCTTCCTGGGTGATGGGGTCATTCAGTTCGGTGTAGGCATTCGCCAGTTCCATGCCGTTGATGTATAACTCAAACCGCTCTGCAATAGCCGGGTCGTCCTTTTTCCGCTTGGTTAGAGGACATAAGGAAGCTGGATAATCATGAACGAAAATCGGCCCTTGGAGCTTGTCCTCTACTTTTTCCTCGAACAAATGATGGATGACGACATCCGGATGTTTCCCGGAAGTGGAGAACCCATCTTGCTCGGCAACCTTTAATAATCCATTTGTATCACTCATGTCTACACCGACATGCTCACGGAACAGATCGGCATACGTCGCTCGCTTCCACGGTGGAGAAAAGTCAATTGTGGTGTCTGCATAGGGAAGCTGCAATCCACCCCCAAGCATTTCGACGCACGAGACGATCATGCCCTCGGTCAGATCCATCATGGCCTGGTAATCACCGTAAGCCTGGTAAAGTTCCAGCATGGTGAATTCCGGGTTATGCTTGGGACTGATCCCTTCATTTCGAAAGACGCGGCCGATTTCATACACCCGCTCGATGCCGCCCACTAATAGCCTTTTCAAATGCAATTCCAGTGCAATCCGCAAATATAGATCGATGTCCAGCGCATTGTGGTGAGTAATAAACGGACGGGCCGCAGCACCTCCGGCAATGGCGTGCAGGGTAGGGGTTTCAACTTCGAAGAAACCTTGCTTGTCCAGATATTCGCGCATGTGGCGGACGATTTTGATCCGCTTGAGGGACCTTTCGAGCGATTCGGGAGTGTAAACCAGGTCCAGGTAACGATGCCGCAAGCGGTATTCCATGTCTTGCATGCCAGACCATTTGTCCGGATGGGGCAGCAAGGATTTGGCCATGAAGTACAGCTTGTCGGCAAAGATGGTCAATTCTCCCATCTTGGTCTTCTTGAAATCCCCATCGACGGCTATCAGGTCACCAAGATCCAACTCTCCTGCAAGAGCCCAACCTTGTTCGCCAACCTGATTTTTACCAAGCATGACCTGGACCTTTCCGGACCAGTCTTTGATGTCCAGGAAGTATAACTTGCCTTGCTTGCGCCGCTGAACAATTCGACCTGCGGCCCGGACTCGTTCGGGGGGATCGTTGTCAATGGGAAGCTCGCGAATCTCACCAATGGGAAGGCGATCATCCAGACGGTGCCCCCAAGGATCGATTCCCAAGTCGGCAATACGCTGAAGTTTTTCGGCGCGAGTGGATTCAAAGTTGTCTTGCGATTCTGCCACGGCTTTTGCCTATATTACTTGACCTAAAACTATAGTGAGAAAGGTATTTTAGCTGAGATTTGGATTCTACGCAGATTGGGATTTGTGTCAATTGCTGGTTCGCTCACGCAGGAGTGCGAAGTCTCTGACAGTCTCTGATCCCCAACGCCAGAAGGAATAGTAGAGTGATATTAGGGGGGTAAATTGCCTAGCCTGGGATTTTGTGCAATTGAAAGTAAGCTCACGTAGGTGGCTTATCCGCCTTCCGGTTCTTGTTAATTTCACTTCTTAGGAAGAGCTATTTTCACTCAAATATCGTTTGGTTATACGAACCAAAGGTGGAGTTGAGAAATAGTCGCCGGAATGACGAAGAAGATAAAAGATTATGGTAAAATTTCGGGTTAGGAAATCTGAGAGAGAAAGTGAGAAAGTGGAACAATGAGAACCGCAAGAGAACAAAACCGCCGCAATAATGTCTTCCGGTTTACGGTTGTCGTCACATTCATTGGAGTGGTGAGCATCATTTGTTCCAATGGGTGCGAATCCCGGTTTAACTTTGGGGACGTGGAAGGAACAGTTCTCTTGGATGGAAAGCCTCTTGATAACGTTCGGGTGATCTTCATTCCCGATCCGGAAAAGAAAACCCGGGGCAAACGTTCCGTGGCCATTACCGACCGGAATGGACACTTTTTCTTGGAGTACGAAGGAAAGTTGGGAAAAGGGGCAGTTACCGGTTGGCATCGAGTGGTTATTGAAGACCGAAAACTTGGGCAACAACTACTGGCCTCGCGCGAGCCATCCCTAAGTTTCCTGCGGTTACCGGCAAAATATAGTTCCCTCAAAGAATCCCCATTGCGTTTTGAAGTTCGCCAGGGAAGTCAAAAATTCATTATCAAGCTTACCGGCCAATAATTGGGGAAAAATATCAATTGCTCTCCTTCTCTACCCGGCCAACCGATAAGCCGGGGGAAGTTTCTTATCCACTTCAGAATCTTCTTTTTCTTCTGCAGCTTCCGGAACGGGGTCCGCTTCTTTCGTTCGGGCTAAGAAAATGGCAAAGGTGGGTACCAGGAACGGCCGAACGATAAACGTGTCGACCAGAACCCCAAACGCCAAGGCAAATCCAATCTGCATCAAGGTCGTCAGGTTCGCTAACATCAAGGTCGCAAAGGTGCCGGCCATGATGAGCCCACAAGAAGTGATCGTCCCGCCCGTGCGGCCCAAGGCTCGCCGCATTCCTTCGATGGGACCTAACCGGCGTTGCTCCTGAACGGCTCGAGACATCAACAAGATATTGTAATCCTCGCCCACTGCCACCAGGATCACAAACAAGAAAAAGAGTACTCGCCAGTCCAAATGGAACACAATTTCCCCAGACCAAATATAGCCCGCCAGGATGGTTGCTCCGAGCGTCGCGTAGTAGCTAAACAACACGGTGATCAACAAGTAGACCGCCAAAATGGGACTGCGAACAATCAGGATTAAAATTAACAGGATCCCTAAACAAATCAACGAGTTGACTCGTACTCGGTCGGATTCGGTAACATCGGCGAGGTCGAAAGAGCTGACCATGACTCCATAGGTTTCCCCTCGCAATCCAGCAGGCATAAAGGTGGTTTTTGGGAGTTCCTTGTTCAGCCAAGTCTGGATGGTTTGCATGGTTTCCTGGCTTTCCGGAGCAAACGGATCGGTTTCCAGGATGACATCCAACCGGGTTACATGTAATACTTCTCCATTGCTGCCGTCTTCCGCAGGAATGGAGGACACGTAATGCTTGAGCGAAGCCTTTTTCGCCTTATCCATGAAGTTGGAAACTAAATTCGGCTGAAACTGCCGTACTAATGCCAACAGGGACATTCCGGATTTTTTTGGGCGGTATTCCTCGATCGGTTTACCCAGAGGATGGGTCAAACTGCGCACCTCGGCAACATTCTTGATGCGTTTAAATCCGCGAGTCAGGTGGTCAATTTCGTTGCGTCCCGTTGGGCTATCCCAGCTTTTCTTCGAAACCAACAGAACCGTGAGCGGCCCGGTTTCTCCCGCCGTGAAATGTTTTTGGATTACCTTGATCCCCTTCAAACTCTCCGAGTTCTGGGAAAGCTGATTGGTAGCCCGATAGTCCGGTTTGACCTGAAACCCCAGCACTGCCAAAGGAAGCAAGAGGCCGAAGGACAAGACAACCAC
>CAZPPD010000635.1:0-4025 GCA_964588185.1 uncultured Alcaligenaceae bacterium
GGTTGGCGGCTCTGCTTTTACTTGGCATGACCCGGGAGTCCTAACCATCCTGGCATTGGTGGGCAAGAAGAGCACTCCGGATGAGGTGCGGGACATTATTTTGGAAGAAATCGACAAGCTAAAAAAGGACCCTCTAACTAAAAAGGAAGTGGGCCGCGCCAAGGCCGAGATTCTGGCACAACAGGAGCGGCTCCTGACCAAGAGCCAGCGAGCGGCCATTATGATCAGCGAATGGGCAGGTGCCGGTGATTGGCGCCTCATGTTTGTTCATCGCGACCGCATTGCGGACATGAATACCGATGACGTAAATGCTGTTGCCGAAAGATACCTCAAGCAAAGCAATCGCACCGTGGGCCTCTTTTATCCGACCGAGAAAGTTTCCCGAGCGGAGATTCCCCCTGCACCTTCCGTTCAAGACATTGTGCAGAAATACAAAGGCAAAAAATCACTAAGTGCAGGTGAGAAATTTGATCCCACTCCGGAGAATATCGAAAATCGTGTCAAACGCTTACAACTCCCAAGTGGCCTCAAAGTTGCCTTGTTGCCGAAGAAAACGCGGGGAAACGCCGTGGTCGCCAACCTCAGTTTGCGGTTTGGCAATGAGAAATCCTTGAAGGACCTCACTACAGCAGCAGGGTTTCTCGGCCCCTTGATGAAACGTGGGACAAAGAACTATTCTCGCCAGGAATTGACCGATAAGCTCAACGAACTTCGCGCTACCCTTTCGGTTGGAAGCGGAACCGGAGCCATAACAGCTTCCATTCAGGCGAAGAAAGACACATTGCCCGCAGTTTTGGCTCTTTTAGAGGAAATCCTTCGCCGTCCAACGTTTCCGGAAAAAGAATTCGACATCTTGCAACGCCAAGAATTGCAGGGGCTACGCGAAGGACTCACCGACCCCAATTCCCTGGCTTTCAATGCCCTTAGTCGCAAGATTAATCCCTATCCCAAGGATAGTATCCACTATGTCCCGACACTCGAGGAAAAGATCTCCCGTACGGAGAAAGTCAATAAAGACGAAATTGTTCAAATCTACAAGAATCAAGTGGGGGGAACGGTTGGAGAGTTGGCTATTGTGGGCGACTTTGATGAAGCTTCTGCCCTGAAAAAATTAAATCAGATCTTTTCGAACTGGGAAGCCAAGATTCCTTACAAACGGATTTCCAGGCTACCGATTATCAACAAGAAAGGAAGCAAAACAGAGATTGAGACGCCGGATAAAAAGAATGCCATCTACCTTGCCGGCTATCCGATGCGCATGACAGATAATGATCCCAAATATCCGGCCATGCGGATGGCGAATTATATCCTGGGCGGCAGCGGCTTGACCTCCCTGTTGTTCGACCGATTGCGGACCAAAGAAGGATTGTCTTATGGAGCCGCCTCGCGGTTTTATGCAGGAACCAAGGATCCCTATTCCCAATTCTTTATCTTCGCCACTGCCAACCCGGAAAATATCGAAAAAGTGGAAAACAGCACTGCGGACGTGTTGGAGAAAGTCCTCAAAAGCGGATTTTCCCAAACCCAATTGGAGGAGAGTGTTCGGGGTTACCTCCTCAAGCAACAAGTCTCGCGCTCTCGGGATTCCTCTTTGGCCGGCTCCCTTCGCAGCGGTCTCTATCTCGGGCGGACCTTTGAAAAAACTGCAAAAATTGAAGAGCAGATCAAGAACCTGACCTTGAAGGAGGTTAACGCGGCAGTTCGAGACTTGGTCCATACGGACCGCTTGATCATTGTTACTGCCGGGGATTTTAAGAAGAAGAGTAAGTGATGAAATTTTAAAACGCAGAGGACGCGGAGGGACCCAGAGAATTTTGCCTTTCTCTGCGTCCCTCAGCGTACTCTGCGTTTTAGTCTTCACAGGCACCTCAGAATAACCTTTGCCCACCTTTTGGTGTCCTACTCTCACAATCGCTAGTCACGGAACTTTGTTTGTCATTGTTATGGTTGAAAACGCTCCAATTCTGACTCATCAGCACGGCAATCTCACGATCGAGGGCTATTCCCGCGCGGCGGTGCAAACTTACTGGCGGATTCCGGAGTTAAAGATCGGCTTTGATTTGGGTGCCCAGCCTTGGGAATTCATGGGAACGCCCACTTGGTTGGTTTCCCATACGCACCTGGATCACATTGCCGCCTTGCCCGTATATGTGGCCCGCCGCCGCATGATGAAGATGGAGCCGCCTACCATTTATTTGCCCAGCCAAGGTCTGGAAGATGTACGCCGGCTGTTGCATGTGATGCAGCGGTTGGACCGGGGCCGGCAGGTTTGCAATCTGATTGGACTCAATCCGGAAGAGGAGTTTGACCTCTCCAGGGACCATGTCATCACACCTTTCGCAACCACCCACACCATTCCTTCCTTGGGATTTTTGGTATGGGATCGCCGAAAAAAACTGAAGCAGGAATATCTTGGCCTGCCGGGAGAGAAGATCCGGGACTTGCGGCTTTCGGGAGTGGAGATCACTAAGGAAATCCGCGTTCCCATCCTTGCCTACACCGGAGACACCAGCCCGGCCGGTTTGGATAACTTCCCCGATGTTTACAAAGCCAAGGTGCTCATTACGGAATTGAGCTTTGTTCGCCCCAACCACCGCCGGGAGAAGATTCACAAATTCGGTCATCTCCACCTCGATGATTTCATTGAGCGAGCCGATCGCTTTGAAAATGAACTGATCATCTGCGGCCACTTTAGTACCCGCTATAATGCCCAGGAAGTTTATCGCATTGTGGACAAAAAACTTCCCGAGCAGTTAAAGGACAAAGTGAAGCTGTGGCTTTAAATGGATTTATTTTGGGTTAAGCTTAGACGCCACTTCATCCCCCACTTTCACTTCCAAATTTCTTCCTACCATCATTCCCACCGAACGATTGGTTTCCACTGCAATGATGCGAATCATTCCAAGATAGGTTGGCCTTGGCTGTGTCCGAAAGACCTCAAGCGTATGATCTTTTCTCAAGCCATCTTCCCTTCCTAAGGAAATTTCTACGATTTTGTTGGCAGCATCCACCTTTAGAACTTTTCCTTTAACTGACTCTCCAGGTGCATTAAGTTTTTGGTCACTCTGAGGAAATTTTTTTTCTTTAGAACTGGATGTGGCCAATTGTGCAATTCTGATTTCCAGTTCCCGGATGCGATTTAGAAGAATAAGATTTCGATCTTTGTAGGACTTTATCATCCGGTTCTTCGTTGCCAAAGAAAGTTCCAAATCATTTACTCTCTTCGATAAATTATGATTTCCCCTTTTGGCCTTTTTGGTTTTGGCACCTTTGTTTTTTTCCCTTAATTTCTTCTCAAGAATGTTCACCCTTAGGGAAAGGTCTTGGATTCGCCGATCGCGCTGGCGAATCATCTCCAGAAGTTGCCGAATTTTTTTGGCCTGGGAATCATTTTGGAATTTCTTCTTGCCTGCCTTGGCTTTTTTGTTCTTTTGCCCCCAAGCGATTTCCGGTGAAGCACAAAAAAGAGTAAGACCAGCCAGGAGGCTAACCAAAAGTAGACTTCGAAATATGCCGGCCATTCCATTCTCCTTGTCCAAAAATTTAAATCATCTCCCATCAATTTTCCTCTACGCCGCTAAAAAAGCCAGCCCCTTAATTGGGTTTTCTCATGTCAAAAAGCAGTAAGAATCAAGCGGAAAATCAAATCGGAAATTTATCCTTTTTCCTGTCACAAAACTCCTTCCTGTCCCTATTAGCGGTGAAGGGAAAACAAAAGCTAACAAAAACCTGATCAACGGACAAATTAACTCCACAATTTTTCAGAAAGGAAAAAACCATGTCTCTGATTCGATCCATCTTCGCTTTGGTAGCAGCATTAGGCATTTCCTTGGGAATGTCTTCGGTAGGGCAAGCGGAAGTTTTCAAAAGCGGCTATCTCAGCTCTTTTGACGCCAAGTCTCCGGTTCGCCTTGGAGCTTATGAAGAGGTTCACCGCGTCAATCTGGTCGCCGGACAAACCTATGTAATCGACCTGATGAGCAGCAACTTCGATCCGTACCTAATTCTTGAAGATAGCCGAGGCC
>CAZPPD010000636.1:0-4017 GCA_964588185.1 uncultured Alcaligenaceae bacterium
AACTGACGGAAAAGACTGGAAAATTCAATAAAAAGAGATCAATATTCCATCGGGGAGGAAACGGGAACCAACGAGCAACCAATCCGGTCGGTTGCCCCCAACTAATTACTTACTCATTAAGTTCCATTCCAACTGAAAGGAAAGCGCATCATGTGGGATTTTCTGTATTCTTGGACTGGCATGGGCATTATGGCTCTTTTGCTGGTAGTCCTGATTGTCGTCCTTTTCATCCTGCGTAACCAACGGGAAGATGAGGATTAGGCAAGTTTTCAGTTCCGGTTTTCAGTTTTCAGTTTTCAGTTTTCAGTTTTCAGTTTTCAGTTTTCAGTTTTTCTCCAACATCTGGAGAAAAGGAGGCTTCACCAGGATCTGACTTCTCCAAACTGAAAACTGAAAACTATTCTCCTATCGGACCTGGAATCGGTTTTGGGCTTTATTCCAATCCCCTACAATCGCGGATAATTCCATCATCCGCCGGTCCCTCCAAATGGACAAACGAATCCGTTGCCCGGCAGGAAGTTTGCTGATCAGGTTGATGAGATGATTTTCATTGCGGATGGTGACATTTTCTACGCGCAAAACCACGTCATCGGCTTTTAATCCGGATTGTTCCGCAGGTGTTTTCGGATAAACGCGTTCCACCAAGGCCCCTTGGACATTATTCAAACCCAACCGCAAAGCTTGCTTGGCCTCAAAGGTCCGGGCCAGTTGCATCCCTAAATAGCCTCGGGAAACTTCTCCCTTGGTGAGTAATTGGCGGCTGACTCGCTTCACCAGATTAATGGGAATGCTGAAAGCAACCCCGCTACTGGTTCCGCTGTGCGAGGCAATCGCGGTATTAATTCCGATAACTCTGCCTTTAAGATCCACCAGCGGACCTCCGCTGGAGCCGGGATTGATTGCCGCGTCGGTCTGCAGAAAATCTTTGATTCGAATGGTACTTCCCAAGCTGACCTCGCCCCGCTCTCGCGCACTGAGGATGCCATGGGTGACGGTTTGGTTCAGACCAAAAGGACTGCCGGCAGCCAAAACCCATTGCCCGACCCGGGCCCGGTCGCTGTCGCCGAATTCCACCGTGGGGAGTTGGCCCACTTTGGGGTCCAAGGCAAGAAGGGCGACATCGGTTTCCGGGTCTGACCAAACCCGCGTAGGTTGCAGGATGCGGCCATTCCCCAAGTAAATTGTGATTTGCTTGGGCCGGGCAAAAGCGATGACATGATTGTTCGTTAGAACGAAGTAACCCGACCGAAAAGGAAACTGCACGATAAATCCGGATCCGGACTCTTCAACGATTTTATTCTTACTGGAACCGGGATTCTGCACCCTGGCAGTGTAAGAGCTTTCCACTGCCACCACTCCCGGAGCAACTTTTTCGGCCACTCCTTCAAATAGATTCTGCAGTTGCAGAGCCGGGTTGGAGAAACTGTCGGCTTGGGAGATTTTATTTCTATCCTGTGCGGCAGCGGTGCCGTTGGTTCGCAAGGGAATTCCCGTGGCCGCTCCGCCGGCAAAAGCACACAGGCCAAGAAAACAAATCATAAAGATGGGTCGCATAATATCACCGTGCACATCAAAAGAAAGGGGGCCGAATGGCAGCAACAAGATTTGGCGGCAACCGGCAACGAAACAGGTTGCGGAGATAGACTTGCACCGCCAACATTCTAATGCGGGAAGAGACAAAAAGTGTTGTTTACTTTTTCAGAAAGTGGCAAAAAGTTGGGAAATCCGATCTGAGAACTCGACCAATCCTTAAGGTCTACCAACTTGGCTCGGCTTACCTTACCTGCCGGGACTGGTTTTGAGGCATTTTTCTACCTAATTTTGGGATCTTAAGCCATGAAAATGGAGAATAGACAAGGTAGATGGGATATTAGCTAGTGGTTTATCGGAAGCGAAATGTGCACTTTTCTACCCCCCCTCTTTACCCCTGTCGTTTGATGAAAGTGACTTTGATTCGGGGGGAAAAATGTTCAAATCAACTCATCAGGTCATAACACATAGTGTAGGATTGATAACACTGAACTGTTTATAGGGGAGGATTTACGGCTCTGATCATCCTCCGGATGGAATATGAAAGGCTCCTGTGAAAGAAAAGAATTAGAAAGTAAGGGTATTCACAGATCAGAACCAAGCGATTGAAGCCGGTTTCGCTAGGGGAGAATCTAAACCCCGATAAGTTGTCAAGTCCTGTTGCATTGACAAGGCATGGAAGCATGGAAGCTGCAAGATCAAATTGTGAGGGTATTCCAAATAAACAGAAGCAGGGTGAAAAAAATGAAACTTACTGAAGCAGCAAACAAGGTAATTGACCTGGCAACAAAAATTCGAGATTACTATACAACTGAGAATCCAAAATATCATCCCAATTATCCACTTATCAGTATTCAAGAACCGTCTCCGCCTAAACCCCAAGAGGAAAAGGATCTTCGCCAATTTTCGGATTCCCTGGATTCTAATTTGGTATATCAGTTGATCACGGTGATGTATCTTGGTCGGGGAGATTTTGAGCCGAACGATTTGCCTAGTTTCTATGAGCAAATGAAACAAACATTTGGGAATGCTAAAATTGCCGGTTCGCAGATGATGGAGAAGGCGCCCCTCGCAGATTACCTTATTGATGGTTTGAATGAACTGAAACAAAACCACATAAATGTTGACGATCCAGCTAATTTCAAAAAGGCATGATTACACCGACAATTATCATCAATAAACGGAACTTGTAATTGGATCCTCTATGCCCTCAAATGCATACACAGGTCATTTGGAATATTGTTGTAAGATGCAAATCATCTAGAGGATGCTGCTTCCCAATTACCGACGGGAATTCCCAATCGCACGAACCGTCGCGATGCGATTAATCGAACTATAGTAATTTGTGTTTCGTCGTGGGAAGCTTATATAGAAGCTGTAATTATCGAATGTTTGAACCTACTCCGTCCAGCAGCTCCCCCTTTAGGCACATGGCCGGTACATAACGGGGCAATTCGAGGTCAGATAGGTAGATTCAATAATCCAAATTTTGAAAATGTTCGAATGCTTATCAATGATTCTGTTGGGCTTCCGGACATTCATCAAGCTTGGCATTGGCAAAACTGTACCATCGCGCAGGCTCGTGAGAGGTTACAAATTGCACTCCGAATTCGACATGAGGTTGCGCATGGTGTAAACCCTCGTCCGTTCGTTGATCCATATTATGCAACTCAAATAGCACCATATTTTCGTAGACTTGGGCAATGTACAGATCGGGCTATTAGAGACCATCTTGAGAATGTCTTGGGAATTAATATTCCGTGGCCGCCTTGAAATATCCGGGACCTACTAGATGTTGGGATCGAAAAAGTTTAATCCTTTTCTTGAAATTTGTAACTTAATTATCAAGCAAGGGAGAACCATGCCAACTCTTACCAATCACAATGAAAAAATTGGAAAAGGGGACGTAGCTACCTGACCACTTTTATGCTGCTATGGACCACTAGAATTAGGCTAGTTTTTATTCGTTAACGAATGTTTCCCAGGATAACTATCGCGTATGTTTCTGGATGAACTCTAAGATTTGCTTGGCGACCGGATCATCCATCGTGCAGGCGTGGAACATAATAGAATTATGGTTTCGTTTTTGGACGGTTATCATCCGGGCATCGACTCCTTTTTCGAGCAACCCCTGATGAAATTCCTTGGTCATTCCCGGTAAGAGGGGGAGATCGTTCTCGGCAGAGAAAAGAAGAAATGGGGGAAGACCGGGGCGAATGTGATTGATGGGAGATGCTTTTGCCCGTTCCATTTTGTCGTTTCCGAAGGCTGGGCCGAAAACATTCAGGTGAACCGGAATTCCGGGAAGGTTCAATTTATTTGCATCGCATGGCCTGCGCAAAGGAAACATTTCATCCAACCGAAAAGCCTCCGGGGTGGTTCCTCCCAAGGTCCCGGCGACTTTTCCCGAAGGTATGCGATAAACGCCGCTCAGGGAAATAACTCCGCGGATGTCCTTGGCAGAGAGTTCATGTTCCTGCAAATATT
>CAZPPD010000637.1:0-4015 GCA_964588185.1 uncultured Alcaligenaceae bacterium
GGTTCGCGGGGAAGAACCTCGGCGAGCTTTGATTGCTGCCGAGATGGTTCGCACCGGGGAATGGTTTGTTCCCCAAGTTCAAGGGGTTCCCCAATTTTCCAGGCCGCCTCTGCAATACTGGTGCATCGCCTTTTTCGGCTCCCTTCACGGTGCCTATGATGCTTGGGCCGCACGTATTGTTTCCGTCCTTGCAACGTTGCTCACCACATTCGTGGTTTTTTTCTATTCTCGGCTCTTTCTGTCCCGCTTTGGGGCGTTTGCCGCCGCGGCCGTTTTTGCCACCATGGGCCAGATACTCAAGCTGGGAAGATTGGCGGAAACCGAGTTGCTCTTTACCCTGTTTGTCAGCAGTTCCTTATTCCTGTGGCATTGGGGATACCATCGCAAGTGGGCATCCTGGAAAATGTGGAGTTTAGGATATGCCGTCGCTGCTTTGGCAACGTTAACCAAGGGTTCGCAAGCGCCGGTTTATTTTGTGGCCATTACTACCGTATTCTGCTTTTTGGCTCGGGATTTCCGCCGCTGGTTCAGTTGGGGGCATCTGGCAGGCATCATGGTTTTTGCCGGGGTACTAGGGATTTGGATGTTCCCCTTCTACTTGAAAATGGATCTGATCGGCATCCAAAGGATTTTCTTCAATGAAGGAGCGGGCCGCTTTAACTATGCCGACATTTATCCGGTAATCAAACATCTCGTAAGCTTTCCGCTTGCTGTCCTGGGCTGTATGGCTCCGTGGTCGCTCTTATTGGTAGGATTTCTGCATCCGTCCTTTCGCAAATCAATTGGCCAAGCCGGGCCGATGGTATTTTTCCTGACGGCGTGTATTGCGGTCAGTTTTCCTTCCTGTTGGCTGGCACCGCAAGCCCGTTGCCGCTACTATTTGCCGCTCTATCCTTGTTTCGCTCCCCTTATCGCACTGGTGATTCAACGCTGCTGCGAATTTTCTTGGGAAACACCGTTAAGTAAGACTTGGCGATATTACTTGGGATTCTGTATCGCCCTTTTTGTGGGATTGGTGTTGGTAGCTGTTTTGGGCGGCCCCCTCGAGTCCTTGACCGGGTTGCCCTTGGCCCAACCGCCCGTGGCGGCTGCCGGATATGCCTTTGCTATCGGTGCTTTGCTGCTTGTAGTTATCCGAGTTGGTTTCCGCCAAGAGCGGGCAAATCACTTTTTGGTGGTTTTTTCCTTGGGTATTTGCCTGGCGCTTTTCAATTCCATTTGGATGGTAAACTTGCTGGTTCATAGCACACTGGATCATGAAAAGCCCATCGCGGCGGCCAAGAAACAAATTCCCAATCCGGAACGGTTGGTTTCCTTCGGACCGGCTATTTATTTGTTTCTCTTTTATTACAACGAACCGGTTCAACCGATCCCGTGGCCAAAAAGAGTCAGTGACTTCCCAGAGAACGCGACTCATTTTTGTTTCGTTAAATCGACAAGGACGCCCAAAATACCCTTTCCCTGGGAACCGGTCGCTGAAATTAATTGTGACCGGACAGCCCGGCCGAATCCCCATGCGGTGATGGTCATCGGCAAACGTTTGCCCGCCGGTCATGCAAAGCGCAGATGAGCAATAAGTGATCCCAGGAGAAGCAGTTTCCCATGGCGGAGTATCAATCCCAATCCCTTCGGCAGAAACCCTGGTGGTGTGAGCAAGAATTGTTCTGGCTTCTGTTGGTAGTTATCGTGGCCCAATTCTTGCGCTTAGACGCCCTCACCCTGCGAGGCGAAGAACCCAGGCGGGCTCGCATTGGTTGGGAAATGGTTCAGAGCGGCGATTGGATTGTCCCGCAAGAACAAGGGGAGCCTGCTTTTCATCGCCCGCCATTGCAGAATTGGTTGATAGGAATCTGTTCCTGGATTCGCGGCGATTGTACTGCCTGGGAAGCACGGTTTCCTTCGTTTTTGGCAACAGCCTTGATGACTTTGCTGCTATATGGCTACTGCCGGACGTTTCTGGACCGGGTAGGAGCCTTTGCCGCAGCATTGGCTTTTCCCACCATGGCAGAAATATTGCAACAAGGCGGTCTGGCGGAGACAGAAGCCATGTTCACATTTTTCGTCAGTGGTTCTCTGCTGGTTTGGCACTGGGGATATTCCAGGGGGTGGCCGGAATCGCGCATGTGGATGGGGGGATATGCCATGGCGGCGTTGGGAACGCTGGCCAAAGGTCCCCAGGCTCCCGTTTACTTCGGGGCCTCGGTCTTTTTCTTCCTGGTTCTGACCGGCCAACGCACCAAGCTTTTCACCCGAGCCCATTTGCTGGGCCTTTTTGTCTTCGCAGTACTCTTTGGGGCTTGGGCCTTTCCGTATACTTGGCGGATGGGTTTTCCGGCCTTTCTGGATATATTTGGGCACGAGGCCGGGGCTCGATTTGACCGGCAGGATGTGGGCAAATTACTTCGCCATATGGTTATCTTTCCGTTGGAAACTTGGGCTTGCATGCTTCCTTGGTCCGTTCTTCTTTTGTTTTATTTCCGGCCTTCATTCTGGAAATATTTGGGGACTGCCAGAACCAACATAGTCTTCCTGGTCACTTGCATTGCCGTGACCTTTCCCAGTTGCTGGTTGGTAACGGAAGCAAAAACCCGCTATTACCTCATCATGTATCCGATTTTCTGCCCGTTGATTGGCTTGGTGTTTCAGAGATTTGTCGAGGCACCGGCCGGATTTCCCTTCCACAGATACTGGCGGTGGTTTTTAACCGGCTGTGGCCTGGTGTTAATTGGGGTACCTGTTCTGGCGTTAACGGGGGAATTTCTGGAAAAGGAAACCGGCTATGCCCTTTCCCAACCGGGGATTTCTGTGGTGGGTTACTCCTTGGCCATGGGCTGTCTGTTGGTGTTATTATTCCGCCAAACCGGCGAAGCAACCGCGGAACGGGTAAGGCTTGGGTTGCTCCTTGTAGCAATGTGCATCTCCCTGACCTTTTCCTTTTGGTTCATCAACCTGTTAATGAACCGGAGTGTCCCCACCCGCCGGGACATTCTGGAGGCCAAGTCGGAAATAGCGGGAGAAAAACACAACAGCTTCGGGCAGGTGTTCCCGTTATTTGCATTTCATTACGACGACCCCATCCCGGTACTTCCTTGGCCGAAAGAATCCCAAACTGTTCCGCGGAACCTGACTTACTTTTGTTTCAATGAGTGGCAAAAGAAAAGTATTCCTTTTGCTTGGGAGAAGGTAGCCGTAGTCAATTGCGACCGGACGATGAGAAATAGACCTGTCCTTAAGGTAATCATTGGCAGAGTTAAAACACCTTATTAGTGGCAGGAAAAGGGGCGATGTGTCAGAAGTTTCCCCAGGGTGCTCCTTAGGCTAGTTCCACCGTTTGAAATCCTCCATCATCCGCAGCACCTCCATCCTTCTTTTCTCGAACAAGGCAAACAAGGTAAGAATAGTGCCGCCCAAGACGATGACGGCTACCCACCACACCCAAGTTTGCGCCTGATTGACCGCAGCATGCCAGATGCGAGCACCGATGACCAGCAAAAGAAACGAAAAGCCCACAAACAAAAACGCCCGGACGCGAAAGTGAATACCTGCCAGAATTCCGAGAATCGCCAAAACCGCCAGCACTAGTGATAAGCTGACGTCCTGCAAACCGGCAATAAATAAATCCGCTGTCGAAGATACATAGAGGAGGACTAATCCAAAATACCGTAGTGCATTCCTCGACACGGCTGTTAGTTTGTTGCGATTGAGGTGTTCTTTGACCAGCAAGATAATTGCCGGGGGAATCAGCCACATTTGCGGATGCGATAGAAATCCAAAACCGTAGTCCCGATAGTAAAACAGCAATGCCCACATCCCAAAATTTGCGGCAAAGGCTGAGATCAAGGCATAAACCCCGGAGTTTTGCGAAATGGCTACGACGAGGTAAAGTAAACTGGCCAGAAACCAATTCACGGCATACTCGGCAAAGTTGTCCACTAGTGGATTTGCCCAGAAGGAAACCAACGGCAGCAGAGGTAAAAATACTCCGGTGGACTTTATAGGACCAGCCAGAACAGGT
>CAZPPD010000638.1:0-4004 GCA_964588185.1 uncultured Alcaligenaceae bacterium
AATAGAAAAGCCCGGAAAGGACGAGCAACCTATTAGGCACAACCCTGCCCAAACGGTTCCGCCCCTTTAGGGCTTTGGGTCTCGTTTTTACCAATCCCCAAGGCAGCGGTTCTCTCTTCATTGGGCTGATTTTGTCGAGCCCCTTTCAAGGCAAGCAAAACTAATACATGGAACATCACTTGCCTTTTCCATTACTGTTCTCAATTGGAAATTGCGGCAGCATGCGGGCTTCGAGGATGTCGAACTTGGCTTCCTGATAGGTGAGCTTTCCGGCGATATAGGCAAAGAAGGCATTTAACATCGCACTCGCTACTGCCAGGTTAGTAAACAAAATCTGAGGAACGGAAAGGGACAACTCGGCACAACTAGCTTCGGTTGGAAGTTTTCCTTGCGGGTTTGCTATTTCGGGATGAAATCTTGTGAGCGCTGCCGTTCCATCCTTGCCGCCCTTGCGAAGGTAGATTTGAACGTTTCCGTAGGTCCCTTTCTCCTTTGGTGGTTCAATACCTTCGTTGCCGCCGCTAATGAGAACTACATTCTTAAGTTTGCTGCAATGATCCGAAACCAATTTTCGAGTCGGATGATTATCGACACACAAAAACACGTAATCCTTCTCGCGGATGAGCTTCTCGATGTTTTCCACCAGGATGTATTGGTCCACGGGAACAACGGAAACATCACAACTACCTAAGGAGGTGGCGATTTCAGCAGCTTTGACCTCCGCTTTGTTTCCTAATTTTTGGAACAACATCCGATGGGTATTTTTTTCTTCAAACTGATCCCCATCGATAAGCACTAAACGGTAAGCTGCTTGCAGACTTTTCAGGAACATCGCCAAGTACGGAACCAAGGCGCAGCCGACGCCTCCTAGACCGATAACTTTTATGCGGCTGTTTGCCGGCAGTTTGATGTTTAGGCCTGTCTTTTTTTTTGCCATGTCACCCGCTCCTATTGACTGTCATCCTGCCTCCGCCGTTGCCAATAACCGGAAGAGCTAACGTTTTCGACGTAAACCCAGCTTCGGGGCTTATCGACCTCCACCTCCACCTGGTCGATCCACTTGTCCGGGACAAGTTTCTTTCGGCTGTTGTAGCCTTCAAAAATCTGCTCGAACTTCAGGCTAAAGCGGTGTCCATCGATTGCCAATTCCTGGTGGAACTCCGGGGGCTCTTTTTGAATTCGACCAACGACCCCATGGAATCCATCCCGATAGTGTTCATCCGCTCGGTCAGTAAAGGAGGTGTAGGCTTCCATGTTACCATGGCAATGGATGTCTCCGACCAACAATTGGTTCTCCGGCATCGGCAATGGCAATTTGTAGTTCACATCAATGGGAATGCGGTCACCATCCCGAAACTGTTTGACTGTCGCCTTCTGTTCCGGAACAAACAGGCGATATTGTTGCTTTCCCACATCCCAGAAAAGTAAAACCACCGACTCAGATCGATAGAGCTCATAAATCATACTGAAGAACCCCACTACAAAGTCCGTCAGAATCCGAGGGATTTTAGGATAGCGAACAACGCACCTCGGATTCTGAGGTGCCAAAGCTTTGACCGGCCGCTTGGTAGGCACATCACTGGCGAAAAAGGGGTGATTGCGGGAGAGAAAAACACCGTCGCGCGTTACCCAGTAGAACTCCGGATCCGTAGGTCGAGGAGCTTCGGAATCGGTCTTGAGGTACACTGGAATCGGGGCCATGGATAAGTCCTTATGTGTTAAGGTGGAGTCGAAATTGCCAGGGTTTGTGTTCTTATTCCCAACCCAGGTGAGGTGAGGCTTCTTACCAAGCCGACAACAGCTTGGGTGAGGAAGCTTGGCAGGAGCCCCACCTCACCTGGGTTGGGTTTGGTTACTTCTTCAATGCGTAGTTAAGAAATCGATTGACGAGGTTCTTCGGGCCGACCTTAGATCGGCGGCTTTTTGGTGCCGGCATTGCCGATTGAATTCCGCGCATCTCGGAGAACATGGCATCCATCAATTCACCGACCTTCAATGGCGCCTCCAACCAAGGTACACTCAACCCAAACGCCTCATCTTTTTCCGTGGCTTTCTCCCACTCTTCAACCGGATGGATATTTTTGATTTTCTTGGACTCGCCATACCACGAGGCACCTTCATGATCTTCGCTGGATAGGTTAAAACCACCGTTCCAGATATGATCCAACAGGGACTGGAGCTGACCGGTCCAATCGGCATTTTTTCCATACCTCAGGTACTGCGTACATACCCAAGCTCGATTCCGCCTGGCGGATAGGATCTTGGAGATATTCAATAGTGCAGGGTAACACAGCTTTTCTTCTTTAGAACGCAGGGGTTCATTCCGGAAGTACAGCTCATTGCCTTGGGAAATAAACAACCCCTTCACCTGCTGGAAATACATGGCAAAGGTAATGCTGTAGGGGATGCTTAGTCGTACTTTGCGATACTTGGTTTCGGGACCAAAGCGGGCCGGAGAGTCATTGGCAATCCAACGGAACTGACGCACATGAGGCGGCATCTGATGGACCACCAGAAAATATGGGGGACGCCATTCGGTGAACTTGACGCCATCCGGCAGAGCACTGCCGTTTAGAGGTGGAAGAAACTCATCGCGAAGCATATCCACCAGCTTGGACTCGTCCCGCTCTAAGGTTTGCCCTTCCTCTGTGGTCAAATAGATTTTGCCATCTTTAATTGTAAGCTGGTCACTCATGCGAAAAGGTCTCCACAGTTAGGGTCAGGATAGGAAGACAGACTTCCAGGTTCGTCCAATCAGATCGGGGCGGACTTGGAAAGTCGCCCTCGAAGTAGATAGGAGGCAAAGGACGAGGGATGGTAGTAGCCGGATTACTTTTGACCAAGTCATATGGAGTCTCGGCTACTGACCATCGACTCCTGAGGCACCTTCCTTAGCCTTTCTCCCCGGCAGGAGTCACAAAATTCAACACCTGGTTTTCGTGGATGGTGACAAGTTCCTCGTCATTTACCTCGACACCGTCGATGACGGCTAAAGATTCCGGATCGATGTTCATGCGTTCCTCGAGCTCAAAACGAGCTTCCGAAACTGTCTTGCCGGCCAAGGGCAAGGTGTGGGCGTAAACGCCGTGAATGACCTGAACTCGGCCGGAGGTTTTGTTAGCCGTGCCAAATTCATCGGAGAAAGGTGCTGGTCCAACAGCAACCTTTTCTTGGCGTTCGTTTTCGGTTTTGGTCTTCATGGGTAAGGTTCCTTTCTTTAAGAGGAGAAAAACTAGTAGTCCAGATCTGACAGCATAGGCGGTAGCTGTCCGCTGAATCCTTTGAGGCGACGCACCTCAACGATTTGCGTGTTTTCCGGCAGGTCCAAATAATCCGCTGCGTTATGGGGGCTTAAATTGTCCGCTAAGCTGTCGAGGTGCTGGCGCAAAGCTTCGACAAGGCAAGAGCCCGTTAAACCGTAGTCGCCCGGCTTTTCCTCGATAGCTGCAGACACCGTGCGATCGATGGCACTGCTGATGGCCTGTTCCACCACACTACCTGTTAGTAGATCACTGCGTTTTTTGACCAGTTTGCGGCCATCGTGGAAAATAATCTCAACAACTCCTTTATCTGCACGAGCAGAACCGAACAACCATTGGACAGTTAGTTAGATAATGCTGGATCGCGCTATTAACGGAACTGAGGTATATTCTCATTAGTAGAGATAGCTCGATTTTAGCTTTTTCGGCAGCTTCTTTAACCCTTTGTAGAGCGGCGTTGTCTTTTTTAAGGTCGACCCCTTGGTCCTTTTTGAATTCTTTAATGACGTACTCGATTACGGCCTCGTCGAAGTCATCACCACCAAGTTGGGTATCTCCGTTGGTTGCTAGTACTTCTATTTGTTTGTCACCACCTACGTTAGCGATTTCTAGGATAGAGATATCGAATGTACCACCACCTAAATCGTATACCGCAACCGTCATGTCCTTGCTTCGCTTATCCATACCATAAGCAAGAGCAGCAGCTGTAGGCTCTTTGATGATTCGCTTGATTTTCAAGCCAGC
>CAZPPD010000639.1:0-4002 GCA_964588185.1 uncultured Alcaligenaceae bacterium
ATTCACTAATTCGAATCAATGTTTATTTTTCATATTTTATTCTAAAACGGATGCGATAAACCAACCCAGAACTGAACCGGGGAATCTTGATTCACCGTTTGAGCCACGTCAAAACGGATCATTGTACGTTCAATTAAACCAAACCAGATCACATCAAATCGTAAGCCTCCACCAACTGCATGGGCGATGGGTCCCAGTTGGCGGCCATTTACATAAGCATTTCCCACATCATAAAAGGCCACGGCATAGATGCCCCTTAATCCGGCAACATGGTCGAGGTAATCCTTATCCAGTCCTTTGCATAACGGGACACGCCATTCTACACTTGCCAGCCACATAAGGCTCCCCTGGCGTTCCCGCAAATCAAAGCCGCGGAATAAATCCCCGCCGCCAAGCGAAAAGAGCTGCGAATCATCTGGAAGGG
The DNA here is from genome assembly GCA_964588185.1 of uncultured Alcaligenaceae bacterium. Classification (GTDB taxonomy): domain Bacteria; phylum Planctomycetota; class Planctomycetia; order Gemmatales; family Gemmataceae; genus CAZPPD01. Next base: position 425 of record CAZPPD010000639.1, read on the forward strand.
AAGCCGCACCACCAAGACGAAACGCCCAGCGGGTATCCTTCAGCCATCTCAACAAAGGAGTACTTTCCAAGATACCGAGGGGATCCGGAGTAAATTTCACCGTGGAAACCTGGCCAAAGACAGATTGGAAATCATCGCGATCGAGAATGGGCAATCCGGCTTGATAGGTAGCATCCAAGGCAAACCCACCCTCAGGATCCCAATAAGGAGTCAGGTAATATTTGTGGTAATGGATACCTAAGGTTGTTTGTTCGTCCAGTAAGTTTGCTCCGGGTGGGCGAATACGAGGTAAAGGTAAACAGCGATCCTGAATCGTAGCGAAGGCATCAATATATTCGAACGGCGGTAAATATAAACTACTACTATAGAGCTTAACATAACGGGCATAGAAAACGCCTCGGCTACAGGGAACTTCATCGCCTAAGGTGGTTATACTTCGCTCGGCTATGAAACCAAGTTGTGTTTTTGGGAAAGGATAATGATTGATGACCCCGTCCACACCGGCAACTATGTTGCGGTCATTGGAACGATAAGCGATATAAGATCCCAATTGGTACCTTTGGGTTCTATATAATCCCGCTCGGAAACCAAACAATGGATCTCTGGTAAACCATGGATTTTTAAATGTAGCTCCAAACCCCCAAGGACCAAAAAGGATATTCAAGCGGTCATGGGCATTGACGATGTCCGTTTCATCCAACTGGTTTAAGACCGGGGTGAAACGCACATGGACCTTGGTTTTCCAGGAATTATTGCACGGATGCCGGTCAATAATGACCTGATCCGGATCGACGGTAATTTGTGTGGGGCGGCAGGGTAATACTATTTCCACTCGAACCAAATTTTGGGAGATGGATTCCGTTTTGGCGGAGATTTCATCTAAAACCAATAAGTTTGTATGAGGATATATAGGAACGCGGATTTGATAATGTTCACTCCCATCCAGGGAAATACCCAACACAGTCGGTTCGTTATATTCCCCTTTTTGCCGTACAAGAACTTGAACCTTAACGGGACTCTGAGTGCGGCGAGTTTCCTTATGAAAGTGAGATAGGAAATCCTTTCCCTTTTGCAACCACCGGTAGACCTGAGGGTGGCGATGATAAAGAGGATCTCCGTCTAGTGGTTCTATGTTAACTTTTTCAATACACCAATCACTCATTCCGGGGCCATAAAGCCAATTATCAAAGAACTCTTGCCAGGAACGACCGGTATATAACTCTAGTTCCCGCTGATATTCGCGTACATGAATCACGCGGAAATAATACTTGCGATAAATAATCCGCATAAAATCCAACATTGCCGCCGGGCCAAGTTGGTTTTCGATCATGCCGGTAATCTTGCCCCCCCGGTCATAAGCCATGGCCATTAAGTTTGCCAAGTGGCCGAATTTTTCCATCTTTTGGACCGTGGGCATGGCATCACCACGGGCATCTGCACTGTACATGCCATATAAGCGAAAGTCTTCCCGGTGAATGTTTGGAAGCCAACCTAATCCTTTTGGGTAGTTAATGAGGGGATTGTTGCGGCCAAGTTTTTGATCCTGCAACCGGTGGCTAAAGTGAGTCACGATGCCTTCGTCCATCCAGGTTTCGGCGTAACCATCCGTTCCCACGGCGTTGTAAAACCATTGGTGAAGGATTTCGTGTGACACCAAACTGTCAACGTAATTAACTCCCATATGGGGCATGCCGAAGATCCGGGAATCAATCATCACCAACCCGCCGCATTCATTCCCATTCCAACCAAAGAAGGATTCCACAAACGTAAATTCCTTGTAAGGGAATTGCCCAAACCATTTGTTGTAAACCGGAATGGATTCGGCAGCGATGCGAATCAATTCCCGGGCATAAAACTCATGCCCCGGTAGATGGAGGCAACGAACATTCACTCCGTCAACCTGGCCAACGACTTCCTGGAAGCGTTTGCTGCAGAAAATAGCAAAATCCCTGGCGGGAACTTCTCCCACAGTTACTTGCTGCCAACCATTTTGCAGATCCTGCCGGGTGGAAATGGACCCCGTGCAACCGACGATCTCATCAGCAGGCACCGTGATTTTGGCTCGGTAGATTCCGGCCTCATTGTGAAACGGCTGATGCCAAGGAACAAACGGAGCCGGCTGCCAACCTTTATTGTCGTAGTAAGAAAGAACCGGCAACCACTGAGCGAGAAAGGTAACTCCCTTCCATTGCCCCCAACGCCCTTGCCGTTGAGGCAGTTTCAGGGAGAATTTCAATTCCAGGGTGACTGCCTGGCCTTTGCTCACCTCGAAAGGCAGGGATACAACCAAGGCAGTGTCGTTCTCAGGAAGATAATGAAATGGCAGGGAAGTTTTTTGTTTCGTTTTGGGATCGATCAAGAGAACTTGCGCGATTTCACAGGGTGGACCATCAAAATAAAGTGCTTCGCTGGGAGCAAGGCGCAGGATTTCCAAACTTTTTGCGAGAAATCCTATGTCTTTTTCCGGAACCGCAAAATGAGAATGATTGTTAAATAATACCGATTTTGTTGGCCGATCATGCCGGTTAATCCATGTTACCTGTTCCCGCACCTGCACAAAATGATTATGCACATCAATGGTGACATCCAAATCATAGCGTGGCAGCCATGGAGGAATCTCATGAGCCTTTGCCTGGAGACAGGGAAAACTCAACCCGAGCAGTAAACAACCCAATCGGAATAACTTGCATAATTTCCAGTGAGTGAGTAATCGATGCAAACTGCACATGACTCTTGTATCGGCATCCTTTAAGTGCATGGTGAGTCGAGTGAGGGGTCATAACCCGAAAATCGAATTTCTGTCCATATCAAACGGGAAATGGTGTTGAATATGGGTCGACTGGGTGATTTATGTTTTGCCTGGTTTGACGAGGGATCAACTACAGAGGGCCCAGAGGGGAAACGATACAAAAAATTTGAGGAAATGAATGTGAACGGTCAAACAATTGAAACAAACTGGTAAGGTTTAATTTGATCAACAACTTAGAGGTTTAGCAGGATTTTTTATCTCACCTAACTCAACCCATTCTCGGAGAATTCTTTCAACCTCCTGAATGTTCTGTTTGGATGGACAACAAGCAATGACCAATTCTCGAATTGCATTTCGCGATTTCCGATCCCCGTAATAATCAAGCCACCAATCAAGGTCGATATCCCCTGGATCACCGGACTCTAATTGAATAATGCGAATGCCCCTTTTTTGGAATTGGGAAACAGCAGAAAAAATTGGGTTCCCGTCTGGTATTGAGTTCTCCATCCAAGGGGATGACCAGGGATAATCATGAGGAATTTGGCAAATCAAATCATCCCAAAGGTTTTCCCAAAATTCAATTGCCTTTCCGTAACTTTCCGGGCTGTTGAGAAAATCAGAGTGTAACCGAACAGTCATTATTTTTTCCTTTTTCCTATTATTTTGAATCGTCAACACAGGCTTTGCCTGAAAGAATTTCAATATCAATTCTGATACCACCCCTCATTTTCCGGTTTTGGAAAGTCTTTTTAATTGGAGAAACTCCTTCTGAGGGCGCTTGTTCGATCCATTTCTTCTCCTGTTTGATTGCAAGAGGCAACAAGAACCG
>CAZPPD010000640.1:0-3993 GCA_964588185.1 uncultured Alcaligenaceae bacterium
CCTCCAGTCTTTGCCCGACCCGGGAGACATAAAGGGAGAGGGCAAAACCGAAGGTGATGGGAACAGCATGTTGTCCATGGGTTCGCCCCATCTGCAGCATTCCGGCCGAATCTTTCGCCATGGAAATGAGCTTTCGCTCCAAGGCAACTAAATCCGGAATGAGGACCTCACGCGTTACCTCCCTGAGGGACAGGGCTCTAGCCGTATCGACAATGTCGGCCGAGGTGGCGAACAGGTGAACGAAAGGCCGAGCTGAAGGGCTAATCTTTTCCCGGATGCAATTTACCAAAGCCCGGATGTTGTGTTGGATGCGGCGTTCTTCTTCATACACCTCCCCCGGTGTTATCTCCGAACAGGCTCGAACGATTTCACTGGCAACTTCCGGGGAACAGATTTTGAATTCCGCAAGGGTTTCTGCCAGAGCACCTTCCACTCGGGCTAAATACTTGACTTGGGCGTATTCCGAGACAAAGGGGTGAAGGCGGTTGTAGAAGTTTTCTTCGGGAAGGTAATAGCGGGCGTCTAACGGGGAGGCGGCGTCGAAGGGATTCATGAAAAAACCTTAGGTTTACTTCGGAATGAAAGGCATGAATGCTTCCGTGAAAGATTTTCAGATAAGCTTCTAATCTGATTTAGTGCCAATTGGCGTTCTCAATTTCTTCGTCCTTTTCAATCCTTAAAGGTAAGGGGGTAGAATCCAATAAAATGGACATTCCTCATTTCTCACAGAAGAAGTAAACTTATTCAGTAATTCTATATAGATTTTTTTGGAGTTGAAAACGAGATAGGAGAAATTGTCATCCTCCATTCCATTGTTTAGACGGCCTCTTTTCACTTCTATCCTTATCAAAATTGTTATCTCCCAAATGATTCCCCAACGCGTAAGACTAAAAGGCTTCCTTTGTTACCAAGAAGAACAAGAAATCACTTTCGATGGTTCTTCTCTTTGGGTTCTCTCCGGCCTTAATGGGAGTGGAAAATCCGCGATTTTTGATGTGGTGACGTTTGCTCTGTTCGGTCATCATCGAGGGGGTAGCCGCCAGGTTTCGGAGTTGATCAATAACCAAAGCGATGGTTTTGAGATCGAATTTGAGTTCTTCCTCGACCAGCGTCTCTATCGAATTCGCCGAACCGGGAAACGATCATCCCGGGGAACTCCTACCGGTACCCAACAGATCTTTCACCGGGTCTCTGAGGGTAGCAAATGGATCCCCTTGGCGGATACCCATCGCAAGACCAATTTCGATGCTTGGATTCGCGAGAATATCGGGCTTACTTTTGATACCTTCACTTCCTCGGTTCTGCTGCTCCAGGGAAAAGCGGAAAAACTACTGGACTCAACGGCCAAAGGGCGATTCGAAGTTCTCGCGGGAATTGTGGATCTCGAACGCTATCAAAAGGTCCACGAAAAGGCCGAAGATCTGCGCCGTAAACATGATGGCGAAGTGAAAGGCCTGAAGGACCAATTGGCGGCGATAACCGAGGTCAACCCCGACGAACTGCATCAGGCTAAGAAAGCGGTTGAGGAATCCGAAAATTATCGCAAACAAGTAACCCAAGAGATCAATCGACTGAAGGAATTGGAATTTCAGGCGAAACAGTGGCTGGAGCTGAATAATCGCCTGCAACAAACGCAGCAACGCCTCCAAGAAAACGATGCCCTTCTCAAAGAGTCCGGCGAAATAGAACGCAAGGCAAAGCTGCTTCAGGAATTGGCCCAGGTTGTTCCCGCTGCCGAAAATGTTCGCCGCCAACGCACGGATATTCAGGATTGTGAGCGCCAACTTGCGGAAATTGGTCAGCAACAGGAAAAAATTCAACAGGAACTTCAGAAATTGGAAGGTGCCTTGGAAAAGGAACGCAGCACCAACAATAATTTGCAGCAATCTCTGCGAGAGGAAGAAGAACGTCTTCCAGTTGTTGACCGAGACTTGAATCAAGCTACGCGGTTGCTGGAAAAGCTGGTGGAATGGGAGCGTCAGGAAACAAACCTGAAGAACATCCGCGAGGAGCAGGGAAAACTACCGAAAGACCTGATCCAAAAAGGAAAAGCCGCACGAGAATCTGTGGAACATCTCACCGGGTTATCCCAGGTGCTTCCGCAACTGACGAGATTTGCCGGGTGCCGCTCCCAGCTAAGCAAAGCAGAGAAAAACCTGGCATCTGCAAAGAAGAACTGGCAGGAAATTGAATCTCAGGGGAAGAAACTGCGAGCCCAACTTGACGAAAGCAAAACTTATCAGGAGAAATCTGCACAGGAACTGGACAAGGCAAACAAAGAACTCACTCGAAATGCTACTTTGCTTGATCAGGCCGAGTTGCAAGCCAAAGAGTTGCGGGAACTTCATGGGGAACAAAAGTGCCGCCGCTGTGGTCAGACTTTAACCAGGGCCCACCTCCAGGAGGAAACCCAAAGACGAGAGCAAGAACTACAGCTAGCCGAAAAGGAATTTCAACAAGCCCAAGTGAAGCAAAAACAAATCCAGGAAGAAGAAAAGGAATACCGATTGGAACTGCAAAAGCTGGATCAGCAAACCAAGAAAGCCCGCGATGATTACGTTGTTCTCAAGGAAAAAACCGCCCAAGCAGAGCAGGATGTCCAACGCTTGAATAGGGAATGCCAAGAAATCTACCAGGAAATACCGTACGAATTTCGAAACCGAATTTCACAGGAAATTCCAGAGAATTGGCTTATTCCCGTTTTCCCATCTGAAGACGACCTGGCGGAGTTGGCCGAGAATGTCAAGGGACTGGAAGTCGCACGGCAAAAGCTGGAGGAGATAGATTCTCAAGTCAACACATGGAACCAGTTGAAATTCCAGGAAGATACCCTTTTGCAACACCAACAACGCTTGCAAAAAGACCTACCTTCCAATCCGGATCAACTCCGTGGCCAACAAGCAAGTTTGGAAGCGGAAACCCGGGCACTCAAAAAAAGTTTGGAAAGCAAGCGATCGGTTTTGAAAGCGAGCCACCTACAACTGGATAAATACACCCAGCAACGGGAACAGATCCAGAAACAATTAGGGGTTTGTCGAGAACAAATACAAGAAAAGCAGGTCACAAAACGTCTTTGCCGGGAGCAAGTGCAACAGATACTCAAAGGGCTGGCGGAGGATTGGCGGAAGCAAGTTGAGAATGCCGGTCTGTCAAAAATTCAGGAATGGAAACAAACCGCTGCTAAATTACAGGAGGAGAAAATTGAAGAACGATTTCGCAAACTAGGTCAGGCCCAATCGACTGCCGAAACACTGAAAAAGGACCTGGTTGAATTGGAAAACCAACTGAAACCTTTCCCGGAAGCCGCTCGCAAAGGGCCTACCGAAATCCAAAATCTACTGCAAGCCACCGAGGAAAAGAACCAAGCCGCGGAAAACAGTTTTAAAGAAGCTCAAGAACACTTCCTACTGCTGAACAATCGCTACCAAAATCGCAAGATCTTGCAGGCAGATTTGCTAAAGGCAGAGGAAAAACTCAAACACCTGAAACTTCTCAGCCAATTGCTAGGAAGAGATCGTTTGCAGCTACACTTGGTGCGGCAAGCGGAACGCCAAGTCGTCGATCATGCCAATGCCGTCCTCGACCGCTTATCCAGCGGGAATTTATTCCTGCGGCTATGCGGCCAAGCCGGTGGGGATGAAACGAACGCCAAGGCCTTGGAATTAGAAGTGCACAATCGCAATACCGGTGAAAAACCTATCAATGTGTCTTTCCTGAGTGGCTCACAGAAGTTTCGCGTGGCGGTCAGTCTGGCCTTGGGGATCGGACAATACGCCAGCCGCAACCATCGCCCGATCGAGTCGGTAATTATTGATGAAGGGTTTGGCTGTTTAGATCGCAATGCCCGCCAAGGAATGATCCAGGAGTTACAGAACTTGCGGACCCAGATGCGCTGCATCTTGCTGGTATCCCACCAGGAAGAATTTGCCGAGGCGTTCTCGGATGGTTACCATTTTGAACTTCAAGAAGGGAGCACTGTTGTTCGCCGGTTGC
>CAZPPD010000641.1:0-3977 GCA_964588185.1 uncultured Alcaligenaceae bacterium
GTTTCCATGGGAGTTTTGCCAATGGTGGAAGGATCCCTCGTTTTCAATGGGTGAATTAATACTTGGTTCCGGCTGGTGGTACAGACCTTATTGGGGATAGGCACCTTGACAATGTCCGTGGTCTTGCATCCGGGCAAGAAAATCAAACTTACCAGCCAAATTGCCAACATTCGAAATAGATTTGTCATCCTGACCTCTTGATCTCCGCAAATTATCCCATGTGGAGAATGGGGGTGGGAAAATACCCAAACCCTTACCCGCTGTCAACAAGCAATGCCTCTGAAAACTGCAAATAACCCAAATTTGGTGGGAAATGATCAATTTGGAGAAATTGGCTACTTCCTTGCAGCTGCTAATTGAATAAGCCACCAAGAATATAAAATTGAATCTGAAACTAAAGGGAAAAAGTGCGAAAACATTAATAATTACTTGATAACAAACTATCAACAGAGGAGTTCTTTTTCCTCTCCACAAAAATCTTTTTGAAATGACTTGTACTGGAAATTAGGCAAGGGAATAATAGTTATTAGTAATTCAGATTTTCCACAACTTAGCCTTCACTCCTTAAACAGGTTGGGTGTAGGTTCAAAAACCTAAGCCGTGCTTGTTGGTAGTCAAAAAAGGCCCAAACCAAGGGGTATATTATGACTACCTGCAACAGGTCCAAAACCCTCATTTCCTTTTTGGGTTGTTTTTGCATTCCTTTGCTTCTCACCATCATCATTGTAATGATTAGCCTGCGCTTTATTCTGGTGGATTGGCTGGGCCAAAAAAGTGAGGATGTTCTGGTTCAAATGATCCTGGCCCTGGGAATCCTGACCATCAATTTGGCTATTGAAAAGTGGTTTATTCATTGGAAACGATTCACCAACTCCTCTCGCCCTCAGTGATTTTCAACAGACTGAAAGGCATAATTCATTTTTTAGCTTGGAAAGGAAAGAAGATGAATTTACTTCCCGAACCACAGGAGAATCTCATCCCCAAGAAGAAACTCAAGGACCGCACATGCGAAATCGGGGACGAGATTGCCAAAGCCTTTGCCATGAAACACTTGGTCATGATCCCTATCCTGACCGGTGCTATTCGATTTTGCTCCAGGCTTCAGGCTCGGCTGGAAAATATCGCCCTGGAGATCGAACCGGTCGAGATCCGTAGCTATCATGGAGTAAAATCTAAAAAAGCCCAATTAGATCTCCTCGGCTTAAGTGAAAACAAAATAAGAGACCAACACGTTCTCATCTGCGATGACGTCCTTGATTCCGGGCAAACCCTGAGAGAGCTGATAAGCCACATTGAAGAATGGAAACCGGCTTCTTTGCATATCGCCGTAATGCTTCTGAAAAAAGGGAAGGCAAAGAATAAGTACAAAATCAAACCCGACTATGTGGGGTTTGAGATTCCCGATCAGTTTGTTGTTGGAATGGGGTTGGACTACAAGGGCTTCTACCGCAACCTTTCTTATATCGGGATCTTATCCGAGAAGCAGAGGAAAAAGGTCGACGATTTCATCCGCAAGAGCATTCTTGTGTAAATCCTTTTTGGGGATCAGCTTTCTGTTGGCAAATATCCAGGGAAATCATTAAGGTAATTGAAATTAGGAACTCAATACCAGAAGAGGACTCCCCATGCTTTGTAGGATCCTATTACCGTTAACAATCCTTACCCTGACTTCTGTATTACTGGCAAGAGCTGAGAATTGGCCCCAATTTCGGGGACCGAATGCCAACGGGCTGACAAAGGAAAAGAACCTTCCCAACTCTTGGAGCAGCAGCACCAACATTAAATGGAAGGTCAAGATTCCGGGTAGAGGATGGTCGGCTCCTATCGTTTGGGAAGATAAGATATTCGTGACAACTGCGGTGCCTGAGGGCAATCCAAAGTTTGTTAAACCGCCCGAAGGCCAATCGCGAAAACCGCCAAACATCTTCTATCGCTGGGAAATCCATTGTCTTGATCGCAGTTCCGGCAAACCCCTTTGGAAACGAGTCGCCTTGCGGGCAAAACCGCGAACTCCCATCCACAAGAGCAATACCTATGCTACCGAAACACCCGTCACCGACGGCAAACGCATCTATGCTTATTTCGGCATGACCGGTTTATTCTGCTATGACTTCAAAGGCAATCTCATCTGGAAGAAGGACCTGGGTGCCTACCCGATGTGGGCCGGATGGGGAACTTCCAGTGGTCCGGCACTGCACAAGGATCTCCTGTTCCTACAAGTCGACAATGAGAAGAGTTCTTTTCTGGTTGCCCTCGATGCTTCGACCGGAAAAGAACGCTGGCGGAAAAACCGCAAAGGGGAAGTTTCCAATTACGCTACGCCAATCATTTGGGAAAACTCCAAGAGAGCCGAGTTAATCACCGCCGGATTGATCTTTCGCTCTTATGATCCGACCACCGGCGATTTGTTGTGGCAGTTGGACATGAAAGGCGGGCGGGCTTGTGCATCGCCGGTAGCTGTTGGAGATGTCCTGTACATTGGGACTGAAGATCGGACCAATAGTCCTTACAAACGCCAGGGACGTGGAAACGGAGGATTCTTGTTTGCTGTTCAGGCCGGCACCTCCGGGGATATTACTCCCTCCGAGGGTGGGACCACCAACTCCGGCGTCCTTTGGACCCAACCGCGTTCAGGCCCGGAAATGGCTTCTCCGGTTGTTTTTGAGGGCTTCATTTACATTCCGTCTCGTCGTTCGGGAATAATCCGCTGCCATGATGCCAAGACGGGGAAGCTGATTTATCGAGAACGCCTGCCGGGAGCCGGTGCGTTTTGGTCTTCTCCTTGGGCATACAGTGGCAAAATGTTTTGCCTGGATGCTTACGGCTCCACCTACGTCCTTAAAGCCGGGCCCAAGTTGGAAATCATCCAACGCAACGACTTTGGAGAAACTTGTTGGGCCCCAACCGCGATTGCCGGGGGCAACCTTTTTATTCGTGGAGCCAAACATCTGTATTGTATTGGCCGCTAAGAACTGAAAAGACTGGAAAGGCTACTTCTCGGGCGATGCCTGTGCGGTTTTGTCGAATGGATCGACAACTACCGGCGGCAATTCCGATCTCGGCGGATCATTGGATTGAATGGAGGAATCGGGAAGAAAATCGGTCTCCGGATTTCCCTGCGGAGTGTCGTGTTTGGCCGGAACTACCTTCTTGGCCTTTTCCAGCTTTTGGTAAGCCAGACGAGGAATCCTCAGGTCTGGTTCCATCATGATAGCTTTGCTGTAGAGTTCCTTGGCTTCTTCGCGTTTTCCTTGGGTTGTCAGCACAAAAGCGAGATTGGAGTAAGCTTCGCCAGGCGAATTATTCTTTTTAAAGGCTTCCAAACTTTCCTCGTAGCGGTTTTGCATGGCCAAAACCAGACCCAAGTTCGTCCACGCTCTGCGGTGATGCGGATTTAATTCCAAGGCAGCGGCGTATTGTTCCTCAGCTTTTGCCCATTTCCCAGTAGTTTGGAAGAAGTAGCCAAAATTATTCCGCAAATCGGCGTCCCGAGGTGACATTTCAACCGCCGTTTTGAATTCTTGCAGAGCTAATTTGTGCTCTCCCACTTGGCTATAAAGGTCCGCTAGGTTTCGTGAGATTTTCTTAAGCCGGGGATTATAGTGTCGGGGTTTGCGATATTCGTAGATCGCTTCCATTACCAGGCCCTTAGATTCAAAGTCCTTGGCAAGGGCCAAACAAAGCTCGGCACTTTCTCTTTTGGGAAGCTCAACCCGCGGGTTTTTTTCCTTACCGTTGGCACCGGCTAACGGTGGAATAAGGTTATTGTTCCTAAATGGATTCACGCAACCTACGTTTGGCAGGAGTAATAAAATCCCCAGCAAAATTTGCCGGTGAAAGATGGTTTTCATGCCTTTTCTCCGTGAAGACTTTCTGCCAAACCAGGACGCGATCAATCGCTCGAGTAAATAAAAAAGGAAGGAGAAACTTCCGCTGAGCCACATTTTAGGCTCGGCAGGAGCCTCGCCCTCCCTACT
>CAZPPD010000642.1:0-3977 GCA_964588185.1 uncultured Alcaligenaceae bacterium
CAGGACCATCGCCCGGTACACGCTCGGATCGGGCTGATCCATGAACAGCTTCGTGGCGAGCTCGACGCCGATGGCGCGGCCGGTGCCGGTCTCGTCGGAGAACTGAAAGGGCACCGGCGGCGAGCAGGTGTCGGTCCCATTGGCGGCGGCGGATAGCCCCTTGGAGGAGGAGTATCCGAAGGTGGCGGGGGAGGTGGAGCAGCCTGTGGTGGTGGCGGGGGAGGTGGAATGCGTTCCTCCCCGATTGGAATCGGCTCATACCGAGGCGGAGCAGGGGGAACCGGCATTGCATCCAGATTTTCCGGAAGTGCCGGTTCGGGAATGGTGCTTTCCCAAGGAACTGTCATGCCAAAACCACAAGTGCAGAACACCATCGAACCGGATGAGTTTTCCGGCCGGGCATGTTGTTTTCCGCATTGAGGACATTCGAACCAAATCATATGGGGTTTCCGCTGGTGGAATTCCTAAGGCAACGTTGAAAATTCGAAGTTCGAATTCAGAAATACGAAACAAGTTCAAAAAACAAAATGAAAATGATCAAAACGGTTGATTATTTCTCAATCTTTTTAAACAGGTTTTAAATAAATGGTCAAAGTCCGGAAAGTATAGTTATCTGATTTTTCAGGATGGCTCCAATTATTCGCATAGCTTTGTTCTTTACGAATGCTCGAACACCTTTTGGGAACTCGAAGATTCATTCTTCAAAATCATACTGAGAATGTTGTGTTGTATTTGCCAAAAAGGGCGGTTTCTAGCTCCTTGTTTTTACCATTTTCATTTTGTATTCTGAATTTGTTTTCCTGTTTTGGTCACTCATATTTCGAATTTTGAATTTGCTTCGATCTCGAATTTCGGATTTATTCACTTTCTCCTGGAATCCAAAACTGTCGCCATTTGCGAGACAAATTTCTCATCACTCTCATGTTCCTGCTTTTCAAGATTTTTCTCGGTTTGAAAATATTTGGCAATGGCACTGAATAAACGCGTCCGCGCTCGGAAACGAATCTGATCCCGGCGGGCACAAAGGTCAAGAATGGTTTCCTTTTGGTTGCGGGATAATTGGTCGGTAGCTTGTTGCAGAACCACACGCCGTTTTTCTTGTTCTTCAGAAGGAGCTAAAATCGCCCGGAATGACGGCCGCGGCTTGGCTTCCAAATGAACCACTAGCGTATTGGCCGCCAGATCTCCCAATCGGCAGTGCTCGCGATTGCTTAGAGCTACTAACGCGCCTACGCCAAAAAAGCCCGGCAAAATGTCCACGATTCGAAGGAGGTTTCTTAGGGCGGATTGGAAGAAAGTGATGTTGGTTCCGTCCCATTGAATCACTCGAATTCCTATCAGCTTTTTCCCGGGCGTTTGCCCGAACCATAACCATTCGAACAACAGAAAATAGCAGGTGATTACCACGAATCGCCAAATCAATATGACCCCAACGCCAACGCCGCCCCGGGCGATCTCCAAGACCATTCCTGCTCCAACTCCCGCCCCGATTAAAGCCACGACTAAAATAAAATCCACCAAAATCGCCAGGAAGCGGGATCCTAAGCCGGCAATCTGAAAGGTAAAAGGGACTTTTTCGGAGGTGATAACCTCGTGTTGCATGAAAAAAAATCCTATTTTGCGGTTATGCTTGCGTAGTGGATTTTTTGTCCATCTTCCATCCAACCAAAAAGATATAGGCAAAAAACAAAAAGCCAAATACCAGGGCAACCGCCAGTTTAAATCCACTATTCAAGAACCAATCCGGGGCTCGGGCAACTCCTGCTTCCAATAATGCCGCCACTGCCATCAAGGGTACACAGCCGGCTAATAAACCCAGAGCATTCCTTCCGGCAATCCCCAACTCTTGCAGGCGAGGCCAAGGCCGTGCCCTTATCAGGGCTTGGCCGAGAATAAATCCCGCTCCTCCGGCGATTAAACAGGCAGGAATTTCCAAGACGCCATGGGGAAGAATTCCCGTGCAATACTCCTGAATTGCCCCCGCCTCATAAAACACTGCCCCCAAAGTGCCCATAATAATCCCGTTGTACCACATCATCAAAGCAGTCCCGATTCCCCACGTTAACCCAAGGGCACAAACGATGAGACAAACCGTGGTATTGTTCGTGAAGAGAAAGGAAGAAAAAGCGGTCAAGCTCCCAGTGGTTTGCAATTCCGATTCCTGTCCCGGTTGAATCATCGGCATGTCGGCCGGCAACAATAAACTCCGAGCAAGCGATGCATCCCAATAGGAAGCAATAAAACCGAAGACCGCTCCGCCAAAAAAGAAGCAGACGGACAACAGGATTTGAGGAAGGTAGGTCCGCAGGTGAGCCGGGTAATGAAATACCAGGTTTTTTAGTGTCCCCCACAATTGAATCCTGGTTTTGGCATGAATGGCCATGTAACAGCGAGCAACCAGATCATTTAGATGCCGAACCGTGGTGTCGCTGCGGACAAACGTTTGCGCTTGATTCAAATCGGAAGCGGTTCGCCGATACAAAGCCGCAAATTGAATCGCCTGCTCATCATCCAGAGAAGCTAGCCCGCTGTTTTCCACCTTTTCCAGCAGTTGTTCCAATTCTTTCCATCGAACTTGGTTTCGTTCTTCCCAGGTTGCGAGATTCATCAATAAAGTCCTGAATAAAAAGCAATCAAGCAATTATTTGAGTGAAAAAGGAGTCGGGAACCTTCGCCGGAACGGCCTTTCGGGTGCTCAGGTGAAAAGGTACCTGACACCTTTTTCACGCCCGCTTGCGTACCGCTCAAGTAATTTTACCATCCGGATCATTCCATGCCTGTTTTCTTAGAAAACCAAAGTAAGAAATCTATCTCCTGTGAATCTAAAAAGAAAATGATCCTCTCTCACTTTACAGGAGAAAAAAATGGCTCGAATTCACCCTGTTTCCAAAGAAACGGCCGACACCGCAACTACGGAGATATTGGACTCCGTCAAAAAGAAAATGGGAAAAGTTCCCAACATCGTTGCTACCATGGCGAACTCTCCCGCGGTAGCCAAAGCATACCTCGGCTTTAGTCAATCCTTATCCGGGGGCAAGCTCCCTGCCCGCTTGCGAGAAGAAATTGCCTTGGTGGTGGGCGAAACCAACCAGTGCAATTATTGTCTGGCAGCTCACACGGCTCTCGGCAAAAATGCCGGCTTGTCCGAGCAAGAGACCATCGATGCTCGCCAAGCCAACGTGCAAAATGAAAAGGAACAAGCCGCGATCCAGTTCGCTCGCCGGATCGTTTCCGAGCGGGGTTGGGTTTCCGATGAAGATTTGCAGTCGGTTCGACAAGCCGACTACAGCGATGGGGAAATTGCCGAGATCGTTGGCAATGTCGTGTTGAATATCTTTACCAACTACTTCAACCATGTTGCGGATACAGAAGTGGATTTCCCGGCTGCACCCGAGTTGGCAAAAGTCTAGTCGACCTGTTTCCTGCTTGGCCGGCCGGTCTTCAACGCCGGCCAAGTTTTTACCTCTTTCCAAGAGTGGGTCCCGCTGAATTGTTGGGTTCGAAATCCACCTTTTGACCTGAAGCAAATCCGCCTAGATTCTCAACGTGCGTAGCTTTCAGACAAGAACGCGGGAGATTCAGAATGGTAGGGGCCGTGGCAGCCAGGAATCTGAAGAATCCCAAAATCCAGGTAAACACCTTGAAAGATCTCTATTTGCTGTCTCTTTCACTCTTGTCTGCAATTTAACCAATGGATAAATTAATTGTTTACCCAAAAGGCGGCGTAGCTCAGGGGTTAGAGCAGCGGCTTCATAAAGCATTCAAAACAAAAAAAACTTGGTTTTTCCAGGGTTTTTTGCATTTCATACGGGTGTAGAAGCACCTAAAAACCCTTATTCGGGTGTAGTCGCAGGTGTAGTCGGGTGTAGTAACTTCGCCCCCATTCTGGCCGCTCTTGTGTTCTAATTGTTCCTTTCGCAGCCGTCCCCACTCCTAATTATCCATGCCGGAAGGTACTGCGGCAGTTCTTAGGATTT
>CAZPPD010000643.1:0-3973 GCA_964588185.1 uncultured Alcaligenaceae bacterium
GCATGTTCGTGCATTCCACTCTACTCTTGGGTTTAGCCCAGATGGGAACAACTTGGTTTTTGGCGACGAAGAAAAAATTGCCTTTTTAAACGTTGAGACCCTAAAAGATAAAGAGGAAAAGCTAGGTAGAATTTTTAGTGCTTGTTATTCACCAGATGGGCGTTTTGTGGCCTTTGAGGCCGCTCACAAAATTCATTTCTTTAGTGCAAAAACCCAGAAACCATTTCGAGTTCTATATCGCCCCGGAATGAACATCGCCCATCCTTCTCACAACATTTTCCTGCAGTTTAGTCGAGATGGTTCCTTAGTCCTTTCAATGGGTGGAGATCGAGGCATCTACCTTTGGGAAGTTTGCAGTGGAAAACTACTTGCTACAGTTGTTGCGGATCCAGGGGGTCCCCTTGTAGTTTCTTTCAATCACAAAGGGGATGCAATTGTGTTAGCCAACCTGGGGTTTGTGAAGAGTTACAAGATCCACGGAATCAGAAATCAAAGCCGGATTGCCCACCTTCATCAACCGATTAGTAATATTACATTGTCAGCCGATGGAAAAACTCTTGCCACTACTGCTCTAACGGACATTTATTTGGAGAGGGATCCTTGGATCTCAATGTGGGAACTACCCACAGGAAAATGGAAAGATTCCTACTCCGGCAGACCCGATGGTTTTCCACTACCAACAGCACTCCACCCTACAAATGACTGCCTTGCTTATGGTTATTCGAAACACCGGCTTTACATCAAAAAATCCAAAGTAAGCCGGGTAAAGGAGTACTCCGCCAGTCAACTTACGAAGTTGCGTTTCTCTCCTAACGGAAAACTCTGGGGAATCATCGATGGGAATGTCTTAACTTGCTGGGACTGGAAGACCGGCAAAGAAATTCATCGGGAAAGTATTTTGGGGATGCAGACTTTTGCAGGAACATCAACAGTGAACGACCTCGCTGCAGGAAACAAATACGTTGTTACGGCTGGTCATGTTGGTGATGCGTGGATTATTCCCGCCGACGATTCCAAGAAGCCCCGGAAACCAATATCATCGTTGATTAACATTCCTTTGGAATGTGCAACCATTAATCCTGCGGAGTCCGTTGCTGCATTTGGGGCCCATTCAGGGGATGTCCTTCTTGTAAGTGTCCCTGATGGGAAAAAATTACGCAGATTAAAAGATCATGTCCAGCACGTTATGGCTATGTCGTTCAGTCCAGATGGCCTTCTATTTGCAACCGGGGGCAAGGATTCGGTGATAATCGTTTATCTTGTTCAGAAGAATTCAGTTGAAATGCTTTTCAAATACCGCACTTTCGGGCCGGTCCAGGATCTCCGTTTCCATTCTAGCGGCAAACTGCTGTTTGTCGTCCAAGGGGAGACGGGGGTACGAGTCCTTGATCTTGATTCCATTCGAAACAGTCTAGGAAAAATGAAGCTTTGGCCGACGTGAGAATTATTTGCCATTGAGTAAGCGGATACTTCGCACCAGATCCAAGTCTTTAGATCCAAGCTTTTCCGCCTGCGCAGGGGCCATGGTAAATACAACCACTAGTTGTTTGCCGGCGGGGTTTGCCACCAGGTAGAAGTATTGCACCGTTTTGAACTTGTTGAGTTCCCCTGTTGCTGCCAGCCGATAGACGTAGTTGCCGTTGTCCTGCTCAATCTCCCGGCCTTCCTGGATTTCTTCCACTGTCCATCCGGGAGTTTCACCCATGGCTTTTTGGAACTCCTCTTCATTCATGTGTTTTCCGGGAGCAGCAGCAGGCCAACTGGTCAGCGTTACCTGAGCAACAAAATCTCCACGATCCATGTAGCGAAATACCAAGTGCTCTTTGGTTTCCGCGACGGTATACCAATTGCGATCCAGGGAAAGCTTAAACCGGCCTCTGGGGTCGGTGTAGGTTAAGTTGGTCATTTCTTCCGGTGGCTGTTTGCTGGTGGGAACTTGCACCAGGGCGAAATCATTGATCTCCGACTGGGGAGATATGGATTTGCGAGCCACGCGAATGGCGACTTTAGCTTTCATGGCCGGACTCACCGGCCCTTGGTCTCGGGTGTCTTGCTGGTTCCACTCCAGGGCTATTATTTCTTTGCTGCTTAGGTCGAATTGAAGAGTGCCGGAAATTTGCAACTTCACCGCAGCTCCGGAATCTATCCCGCTGGCGTTTCCATGAATGGTGATAATCGCGTTTTTCTCGGAAACCTTTTCGAGCTTGCAGGAGATCTTCTGGCTGGTAAGGCCTTCAAAATAACAAAGTGCTTGGGCCGCCCGATTGTGCACCTTCCAGGAATCCCCGATGGATACTTTTTTGTTGGGCAGCAGGCTGGGGATCGCCGAGGAATCAAAGTGTTTGGTTAGATCCAACTCCCCACGGGTGAGTGGACCTTTCGGGCAAAACATCAGGAGTCCATCTTTTGTTTGTTGGGCCACCATCAAGCTACGCTCCGGACGGATTTCTCGCCTGGTTTTGTGGTTGCCAACTTCGATCTGAACGGTGGCCTTTCGGTAAAAGCGGGCAGTCTTGGTAACCATGCCAAGCTTGTTCTCTTCCAGGATTCGCTCAAAATATTGATGTTTGGCTGTGGCAGTTTGAGGGAGGGGTTTCACTTTGCCATCTTGGTGAATGTGCAATTCCCCCTCGAGATTCATGGAGACCGTGATGTCGTAGTAGTTTCCCTTGAGGGAAGACTGGCCTAGGTATACATTCTGAGCTTGCAACGGGCCTGCGACAACTACGACCAGCAACCAAGCAACCGGGGTTCTCCGAACCATGTTTACCTCCTCCATGAATCAAGCGGCAATCCACTCGCGGATACCTGCGGTAAAAAGGATACTTGCGAAAGAAAAACGGGTCAAGGGTAGGTGTTGTTTGTTGTTTGTGGGTATCCCACTGGATTTGGGTATTCTTCAAACATATTGGTGCATGCTCGCCTAAACCATTCAGAATCTTCCGCGTTTCTGCCTGAAAGCAATGTACTTTGAGAATCTAGGCGAGGATGTTCCAGGCCGATAGGTGAGGTAGAACCCCAAAACCCGGTGGGACTCCGGCTCCGCCTTGTCGTTTTTCCAGGCAACAGGTAACATCGCTGCGCCATGGAAACAGGTCAACTTACCAAATGTCCTGGAAAGGAAGCGATTCTTCCACTCTTAATTCTCCTGGGCTTATTTGCCTGGCAGGGATGGATGACGCTTACGCTGTTTGGTTCCGATGGCTCTTTTGACAACATCTTGAATGACAAGCCGGTCGTCTCGGGATTTCATGCCTTGCACCAATACCATGGCTTTTTGGGGGCGCAGGCGATTTTGGCATCGGGTCGGTGTTGTTGTTATGACCCCTCATTTCAAGCCGGTTACCCTAAAACTCCCATCTTTGACAGCGGCAGCAGACCGGCGGAGTTATTTATGTTGGCCGCAGGGGGCGGATTCAATCCCGCTGCTTACAAAATAGGCTTGGCCATTTTGTGTTGTTCCGTTCCTTTCTTGTTGATCATTGCCGCGAGGGGGATTGGGCTGGGCTGGTGGCAAACCGTAACGGCGACAGGTTTTGGCTTGTTGATTTGGTGGGGGGCTCCCTCACGGTTGGCACTGGAAACGGGAGACATTGATTTGTTGTTGGGAGGGCTGCTGTTAATCGCTCATGTCGGATTGCTCCTTCAATACGACCGGTCTCCAGGTTTTTTTTGCTGGTTGGGGCTCCTGCTGAGCGGCATGCTTGGTTGGTTTTCCCATCCTTTGCTGTTCCCCCTGCTGTTCCCGTTGCTGCTGGTTTACTACTTAAGTGCAGGAGTGAAACACAAATCCTTGGCTTGGCACATAGCTCTGTTTTTGACCCAAATCGGGGCTCTCGCCATCAATGCGTTTTGGATTTACGATTGGATTCATCACTGGTGGATCCGGGCTCCTTTACCCCCCAGTTTGGAAATGCTGCCCCACCGCACCATCGGAACTATCTGGAATGCGCCTTTCTGGGGAAAGCCGGCG
>CAZPPD010000644.1:0-3969 GCA_964588185.1 uncultured Alcaligenaceae bacterium
GAACGCATTGCTGCCTCGTTTGTAGAGCCTGGTAGATTTAAATTCAAATCCATACCGCGAAGTCCGACCGTTTGGGGAAGCGGGATTCGAAGAGCGGGGATCGGCAAATCCGGTCGCCGCATTGGGAGAAGTGGACGGAATCCCACCCAGGAAAAACACCAAACATTGGTCGCCTTGTAGTTCTACCGGATTGTTTCCCCACCCATAAGTCCCCCCACTCCAGTCCACCGACCAATTTCCTCGTAGTCCGGTAAAGATCGGGGTTAGAAGTCCTTTGTTGGCGGAGTCCATGCTGCCGGCGGAATTTCCCAAGTAGATTCGGCTGGGGGGATAGACCCCATGGACGCCTTTAAAAGATTCCAGGGATACCGACAGGTTGTAAATATCGTTTTGGCAAGCGACTTGTTTTTGCAAGTGAAGAAATCGCATCACGCCGGCAGCCGTCAAGCTCATCAGAATGGCGATAATGGCGATCACCACCAACAGTTCAATCAAAGTGAAGCCCGACCGATTTTTTTTGTGAAACCCCTTGGCAATCATCATGAGAGAATTCCTTATGTTGCAGCGATCATCCAATTGACAATGACTTGACTTCTATTAAGAAGCCCACCGGAAAACCGATGGGCTTGGTCTGTTTGTTTAGCCGCTGAGACCTTCCAGCAAGCTCAACAGAGGCATAAACAAGGCGATAACGATAGTACCAACGATTAGGCCGAGGACCACGATCATGATCGGCTCCAACAAGCTGATCAAGGCTTCGACCAAAACGTTTACTTCTTCGTCATAAACATCCGCGACCTTGTTTAACATGCCGTCGAGGTCACCGGTTTCCTCGCCGACGTCCACCATGTTCACCACCATGTGGTCCACCAAGCGGCTTTCTTTCATCGGACCGGCAATCGATTCCCCTTCACGGATTGAATCATAAACCCGTTGATACATGCGTTCGAAGACCACGTTCACACTGGTTTCGCGAACAATGGACAACGCTTCCAGAATAGGGACTCCGGAACTAATCAAGGTACCCAACGTTCGCGTGGTTCGGGCGACGACCGTCTTGTTGATGAGCTGCCCCATCACCGGCATATACAAATACGTTCGGTCCAGGAAATAGGCCCCGCTTTTATTCAAGCGTATTAATTTCAGGGTTAGCCATACCGATAAGGGCACCAGCGGAAGAACGTACCAGTATTTGACAAACCAGCGTGAGGTATTGATCAGGAATTGGGTGATGGCCGGGAGCTTGAGTTTGAATTCATCGAAGATCTTTTCAAACTTGGGAATGATAAAGATCATGATGAAGGTAAGAATTAACACGGCAACAGTGATAACCACTGCCGGATAAACCATGGCCCCTTTAATGCGGCGTTTCAAACTCTGCGATTTTTCTTTAAACTCCGCCAAACGTTGCAAGATGATTTCAAGTGCACCCCCGGCTTCCCCGGCTTTGACCATGTTGACGTACAGCCGGTCAAAACATTTGGGGTGTTTGCCGAAGGCTTCACTGAGGGTACTGCCGGATTCCACGTCATCCACCACATCGATCAAGGCATTCTTGAGAACCCCGGGTTTTTGCTGGCGCTCAAGAATTTTCAAGCTTCGCAAGACCGGAAGACCGGCATCCTGCAGTACGGAGAATTGCCGGGTGAAAGTCACCAAATGTTTCTCGGACACACCGCCAATGGTGAAAGTCTTGGCTTTTTTCCGGCCTCCGCCTTTCTTTTTGCCTTTGCCTTTTTTCTTGCCGGTAGCGGATTCCGTGAGCCGGGTCACGAAATACCCCATCTGGCGAATCTTCTGTTGGGCTTCTTCCTCGTTTAAAGCCTCGACGGTGCTTTGCACTTCACCGCCGGTGGCGTCCATCGCTTCAAACTTATACTGTGGCATGACGGTTCTCCTGCCAGTTCAAAGAATAGCCATTCGGGCGGAAGCCCATGGTTGTTAGCGTTGTGTTGGCAAAAGCCAACGGGATTCCTTCAGATTAAATTTCATCCTCGAGCACGGTTTCGTGAACCACTTCCTCCAGAGTTGTGACGCCACTAAAGATGGCTTGCAACCCGGCTTCACGAAGGGTTTTCATCCCTTGCCGCCGGCAAACTTCGCGGAGTTCATCCGTGGAGGCATTGTTGGAAATCATGTCTCGAAGTTCGTCATCCATCACCACCAACTCAAATAATCCACTGCGGTGACGGTGACCGGTATTGTTACAGCGATCACAGCCGCGGCCGAAATTGAATTTCTTGCCGCGCACCTCTTCCCGGCGCAAGTTTAATTCCATCAGTTGTTCTTCGCTGGGGTCGTATTCTTCGCGGCAGTCCTCGCAAATTTTTCGTACCAAACGCTGAGCGAGAATTCCTTGGATGGTGGCTGTAATCAGAAACGGTTCGACACCCATGTCCCGCAAGCGGGTGATGGTACTCGGAGCATCATTGGTGTGGAGCGTGCTGAACACCACGTGGCCGGTCAAAGCGGCTTGGACGGAAATTTGGGCGGTTTCCAGGTCTCGAATCTCACCCACCAGGATAATGTCGGGGTCTTGCCGCAAGATGGAACGTAAGCAACTGGCGAAGGTGACCCCAATGTCGGAGTTAATCGGCACTTGAATGATTCCATCGATGTCGTATTCAATGGGGTCTTCCGTAGTGATAATCTTGTCCGTAATTTCGTTCAGCTCATTGAGAGAGGAATACAAAGTTGTTGTTTTTCCTGATCCGGTGGGACCGGTAACCAACACGATGCCGTTGGGGCGATGAATCAACTCCCGCCAAGAATCCAGGATGCCCTGTTCCATACCAACCTTGCCAAGGTCGAGATTAACAACGGTGCGGTCTAGGACCCGGATGACGACGCTTTCGCCGAACATGGTCGGCAGAACGCTAACCCGCATGTCCACAGGGTTGCCGCCTACATTCAGTTCAATTCGGCCGTCCTGAGGAAGCCGTCGCTCGGCAATATCCAGATTGGACATGACCTTGATACGAGTTGAAATCGCCATGGCCAAGTGGCGAGGAGGCGGCACCATTTCATAAAGCACACCGTCACAGCGATAACGCATCTTGTATTCATCTTCGAACGGCTCGAAATGGATGTCGCTGGCGTGGTCTTTGATGGCCATCAACATCACCATGTTCAGGAGCTTCCGAACCGGGGCCGCATTTTGAATCTCCATCATGTCTTCCAGGTCAATACTTGCCTCGGATCGATTGACCCCGACATCCTCAGCTTCTAGTTGAGAGATAATATCGACAATGGATTCTTCTTTGCCCGCGTAGGCTTTTTCTAATGCATCTGTCAACAAGCGATGAGAGGCCAAAACCGCATTGACTTCCTTGACGTTGAGGAAATTTCGCAAGTCATCCAATGCGGCCAGATTGTTGGGGTCACTCATGGCCACGGTTAACTCGCCGTCGTTGATCGTCAAGGGAAGTACTTTGTAAACGCTGGCCATGGTTTCGGGAACCTGGGCGAGGGCTTCGGCAGAAGGTTTAGTTTCCTCGAGATTGATTACCTTCATACCGGATTGTTCACCGAGGACTTGGAGGAGTTGATCATCGGTAATCAAGCCTCTGGTTACCGCGGTTTGGCCGGTCAGAGCCCCGGTACTTTTTGCTTCGTCCAGCACTTCCCACAGTTGGTCTTCATCGATGAACCCAAGGTCAACCATTACCTGACCGATCTTTCGTGTTCCTCCCGCACCGGTAGTTTGGCCTTTGATCACACGCTTGGGCGGGGTTTTTTCATCCGGTTTTTTGGGTTTTCCGGAAGGTTTTGCCCCGGGTTTAGTCTGCGGCCGCTGAGATTGCCCGGCAGGTCGTTGTCCAGCAGGCCGTTGTTGCGGTTGCCCTGCAGGTCGCTGTTGGCCGGGACGTTGCGGTTGTTGCCCACCCGACCGATGGGGTTGTTGTCCGGACGGGCGTTGTTGCGGCTGTTGTCCTCCGGGTCCTTGCGGCCGTCGTCGCCCTCCACCGG
>CAZPPD010000645.1:0-3959 GCA_964588185.1 uncultured Alcaligenaceae bacterium
TATTCCGGCCGATCTGCAGGAAAATACTTCAGTCCTAGCACCACCAAATCCATCAGAGAAAATGAATATCCAAAAGGTGGAAGAAACGAAATTAGCAATTCCAGCCAAGGAAACTCTCGTGGGAGTTACCGGCAATTTTCAGGAAGAGCCAATATTGAATCCACCGGATGCCATTCCAGATGTTCCCCTCCCCGAAGGAAGAGCCGAGCGAGTAAAAATGGGAACTCCGCGAATCGGTTGGCACCTGAATCCGGAACCGGAACGGCCACCTGTCTTTTTAGGCTATCCCAAACCGGAAAACCAGAAATTGGATTTACCTTCGGAATAAATGAAATGGTGCCGGTCACCAACCCAATGACAAGACACGGACAAGGACAAGTCATGGTTAATAATGATCCCAGTTGGAACAGTCGTGTGCGATTTGCCATTAGTGCACTCGTTCTGTGTGGGTCTTGGTTGTCTTCCGGTTGTGAGGCCTTAACCAACCCGGTTGGGGATGCCATTCCGGTTCGGAAAGTGCCCCCGGAGTTGATGGCACCTTCCAAGGATTGCGAAGAACCCTTGCCATTAAGTCTGCTTCGCCAACCACGTCCAGATCTTTATCGCTTGGGACCGGGGGATGTGCTGGGAGTTTATATCGAAGATTTCTTGGGAGACCGCAATCTTCCGCTTCCGGTCCATGTTGGCCCATTGCTGGAATCGCCCGATCAACGCCGCATCCCGGCTTCTGCCGGTTATCCTGTTCCAGTACTTGAAAACGGCACCATTGCTCTACCTTTGGTCGAACCCCTTCAGGTTCAGGGATTAAGCTTAGCGGAAGCCCGGAAAGCTATTCGCGATCACTATGTGAAAGAACGTTTGCTCAAGGCGGAAACCGACCGAATATTAGTTACTCTGTTAAACCCTCGCCAACATCAAGTATTAGTTTTTCGCCAGGAAGCATTGACCTTTACCCCGGGACCGGCGGGATTGAACAAAAGCAAAATCGGCACCGGCCAACTTGTGCGGCTCCCTGCATATGAAAACGACATCCTTCATGCACTGGCTCTCACCGGCGGTTTGCCAGGCCAGGATGCGGTGAATGCCGTTGTGATTTACCGCGATTGTTTTCAAGACCGCAAAGAAGGCGAGCTGCTCATGCAGCAACTCCAGGGGAAAGAGTTCGACAAAAAATCTCTGCCCAAACTGGTACGCTCGGGGCGAGTGACCCGGATTCCTCTGAGTGTGACTCCGGGTGAAACCATTCGGCTAAATGAGGAAGAAATTGTCCTGCGGACGGGAGACGTGGTATTTCTCGAACGGCGCAAGGAAGGCGTCTTCTACACTGCAGGGTTGTTGCCGCCGGGGGTATTTCCCTTACCCCGAGATTATGATGTTGACGTGATCGAAGCAATCACTATGGTCCGGGGGCCTCTCTTGAATGGGGCGTTCGGGGGCAGCAATTTGTCCGGGACTCTGATCCAACCCGGAATCGGTAACCCTTCGCCCAGCCTTCTCGTAGTGGTTCGCAATACTCCGGATGGCGGCCAGTTACCCATTCGGGTCGATCTGCGAAAAGCATTCCGGGCAAAGTCCGAACGACTAACGGTGCAACCTGGGGACGTATTAATTCTCCAAGAAACCCCGGGCGAAGCATTAGCTCGGTACACCACACAAACGTTCTTCAACTTCAACATGGTATTTGAACTGTTCCGCGAATCCTCGGCATTAGGGGTGATCGATGTTTCCAGCCCGGACCGATTGACGGATCGGCTAAATCCGTTCTTCCGAGGATTGCCGTAAGTTGAAAGTTTACGGCTAGCCATTCTATTTACCCAGGGTTGTCCAGCGCTCCCTGGGTTTGTTTTTTCAATGCCCAATTCAACATCTCCGAGAAAACTCTGATGCGTTTGCTAGCTGCTAATCTATAATGTCTAAGTTGCAAGATTCGTAGGAGATTTGAGATGACAACAGTCGTTTTTGAATCCGAACAAATTCACATCCCCAATTGGGTTGTAGATCTGGACTCGTTCCGGACATGGGCAGATTCGGATGATTTTCCAGAAAATGGCAGGATCTGCTATTTACAAGGTGAGGTTTGGGTCGACATGAGCGGCGAGCAAATATTCACTCATCTTGAGTTAAAAAGCGAGTTTAATATCGTCTTGGGTGCTTTAATTAAATCCCGCAATTTGGGAATGTATCTTCCCGATGGTTTACTGTTAACCGATGTTACTGCCGACATTTCTTGCAAACCGGATGGTACCTTTGTTTCGACTGGTACCCTTCGAGAAGAGCGAGTCCGGCTTGTTGAAGGCAAGGATGAGGGATACGTTGAGATCGAGGGATCGCCGGATATGGTATTGAAAATCGTGAACCGGAGTTCCGTTCACAAAGACGCCAAAATCCTCTTCGATGCCTACTGGCAAGCCGGGATTTTGGAATATTGGATCGTTGACGTCCGCCAGAAACCCATCCGATTTGAGATTCTGTACCCCAAAAACAAAGGGTTTTCCACCCGGCGAATGAAAAACGGCTGGGTAAAGTCCGATGTGTTCGGCCAATCGTTCCGCTTGACGAAAGGAACGGATGATCTGGGACATCCTCAATTTTCTTTAGAAGGAAAAGAATAAATTGCAGCATAAATGTGAATGACCGAAAACCTTCGTCCACAAAAATCATTTCTTTCCATTCCTACCAACTACTGACGACAAACACCCCCAAAAGGAATACACTAAAATTATGTGTAAATGAACGCTTTTTAAGCCAATAATTAGCGTTTCTCTACCTGGGGGAATCAGGCTTATGCAGTTATGCAAAGTTCAATTGGAAACAAGACAAATCCGGGTCGGCGCGGTGGAAGACGACCATGTCCATTTTTTGGATACCGAAGATTACGTCGGCATAAAGTGTTTGAGCGATATTCTCCACTCGGATAATCCCGCCGCTGTGGCTCATGATTTGATTGAAGATGATTCGCCGGCAATGCCGCTTCACGATGTAACCTGTCTGGCACCTATCGACAATCAGGAGGTTTGGGCTGCCGGGGTGACTTATCTTCGCAGCAAAGAGGAGCGAGAAAAGGAATCCGAAGGGGCGGCCTATTTCTACGACCTTGTTTATACTGCCGATCGTCCCGAGTTGTTCCTCAAGGCCACTCCTCATCGGGTTGCCGGCCCGGGGGCACGCATCCGCATTCGCCGGGACAGCAAATGGAGCGTCCCGGAACCGGAATTGGGGCTGGTCCTGTCCCCGCGATTGCAACTGGTGGGTTACACCATCGGTAATGATATGAGTGCCCGCGACATTGAAGGGGAAAACCCGCTGTATCTGCCTCAAGCCAAGGTTTACCAATCCTGTTGTGCCATTGGGCCAGTCATTACCTTGGTCGACGGAATGCCTGAACTCAAAGACGTGCAGGTCAAAATGACCATCGAACGGCTTGGTAAAACGGTTTTTTCCGGTGATACTTCTCTGGCCAACATGAAACGGACGGCGGAAGAACTCATTGGCTGGCTTGGTCGCGACAATAGTTTCCCCAACGGAGTGATACTGTTGACCGGGACGGGAATTGTGCCGCCTGATGATTTTACTTTGGAACCGGATGACCGGGTCAGCATTGAAATCAGCGGAATCGGTAAACTGACCAATATGGTGGAACAGATGGAATAACCACCGCTGGAATGCGAAGAACTTTCAGGTCATTTGATTTACCGTTTTGCATGTCCCATATCTGTATGAACGCAAAAGGATAATTTTGTGACTCAGGCAACTCCTGTAGATGAACAACAAACGGCTCATCGAGCCATTACCAGCCAGTTGTCTGAGGATTTGGACTGGTTGGAGAACCACTGCCGGAAGGAACCGGAGTTTGGAAAACAAACCAGTCAGCTCCGCTATGCCGCCGCCTTGGTCCGCAACTTGATTGGCCCTTATCTCAATGGCCAAGAAGCCAAACCCCTTCATGTTGCCGCGGTGGG
>CAZPPD010000646.1:0-3952 GCA_964588185.1 uncultured Alcaligenaceae bacterium
CAACTAATTTTTTACTGGCTGGGCCTTGAATCGCCACCATGGCCCAAGGGGTGGTTTCATCGAAAACCTGAACGTCATAAGTGACCTTTTGTTCTTCGATCCACTTCAGGATTTTCTCACGGTTGCTTGCATTGACCACCATCATCCAAAATGCGTCCAGGCGATAAACCAACACGTCATCGAGGATGTTGCCTGCCTTGTTGCAAATCAAGCCATAGCGAATTTGGCCCGGCTTCATGGAACTGGTTTCGTTAGTGTAAATGTGTTGCAAAAATTCGCCGGAATCCGGGCCCTGGAAAACCAATCGGCCCATGTGAGAAATATCAAACAAACCAACGCCGGTTCGGACTGCCTGGTGTTCGTCGGTAATATTGGTGTACTGGATTGGCATATCCCAGCCACCAAACTCGACCATACGCGCCTTACGGGCCACGTGCCAGTCATACAGGGGAGTTCGGTGAGCCATGGTGTTTACCTCGAAGTAGAAGCTGCCTTATTAATGTGGAAAGTCTAAGAATTCCGGGCGAAAGGTTCAAGAAAATAAGATTTCCGGATCGTGGTCCAGGTTTTTTACACGGCGGGCCTGGATCAGATGGGTTTGCTCCAATTTTTGGGATTCGGTACCATTAATGGGGTTGATGACTATTTTTCGGCATAAGGAATTATATCCATGATGGGATTTATTGTATTGACTCTAGCGTTGCCCGTTGCCAATGGTGCCCTAACTTTTCAGAAAGCCGAAGCCGAAATCTCTCAAGAAATTCATGTTAATGAATTAAAAGCCCATGTCTACCGTTTAGCTTCCCCGGAATTTAAAGGACGCAAAGGACCCGGAGGAGCACGAGCGGCTCGCCATATTGCCAAGCTTTTCCAGCGGATGAAATTGCAGCCCTTGTTTGGCGATTCTTATTTCCAACCCATTCCTAATTATCTAAAAGACCCAAAAGCCAACAAGGCGGAAAGCTACATGGGGCGGAATGTCGGAGCTTTTATACCGGGAACTGATCCCAAGTTGAAGGATGAGTGGATCCTTCTTTCCGCCCATTTCGACCACTTGGGAATCCGTAAAGGTAAGTTGTATCCCGGTGCGGACGATAATGCCTCCGGGGTAGCCATGTTAATTGAAGTTGCCGAAAAAATCAGCCAAGGGAATAAAACCAAACGGACCATTGTTTTTGTTTCGTTTGACCTGGAAGAGGCCGGTTTGTTGGGATCCCGTTATTTTGCGGTTCACTCCCCAAAGAATCTAAAGAAATTGAAAGCATTCATGACGGCAGACATGTTAGGCCGATCCATGGCCAATCTAATGGACGAATACTTTTTTGTGTTGGGATCGGAAACTTCTCCGGAGCTTCTAAAGCTCACCAAATCCATCCCGCCGGCCAAGGGACTGAAAATCGGCCGCTTAGGGGCAGACATTATCGGCACGCGGAGTGATTACGGTCCCTTCCGGGATCGCAAAATTCCTTTCCTTTTCTTCAGCACCGGGCAGCATCCGGACTATCATTCTCCACGAGACCTACCTGACCGAGTTGACTTTTTCCGCCTGCAAAAAATATGCGATTGGATAACCAAAGCCACTTGTCGCCTGGCCAACGATGCGGAATCCCCAAGCTGGTCGGAAAAGCCGATCCTTGATCTAGCGGAGGTCCAAACCATCCAGACGCTGCTGGAACGGGTGTTGAAGAACCCGAAAAGCTATCCCCTCAACAAGCAGCAACGCCAAATCG
Source organism: uncultured Alcaligenaceae bacterium (assembly GCA_964588185.1). Taxonomy (GTDB): domain Bacteria; phylum Planctomycetota; class Planctomycetia; order Gemmatales; family Gemmataceae; genus CAZPPD01. The sequence continues at coordinate 1,731 of CAZPPD010000646.1, forward strand.
TGGAACGAATCGACCAGCGGCTGGCTAGCATTTTAGACCGAGGCAAAATGACCCGAAACGAGCGAACCTGGTTGATTTGGACCTCGAGGATTTTATTGGCCACGGTTTTTTAGGGAAAAAATCTATGCTTGATGGGAAGAACTCGTCCCTTGCTTGATGTGAACAAAACTAGCCCGGCGGATTAGTTTTCCGAACAGTTCCGTCTTTAACCCAGCCCTTAAAAGGGCAAAACAAAAATCAGACCAAGGCTGAGCGGGAGCTTAGCCGCGCAGCGCCTAGATTCAATTCTTTTGCCAGGTCCGTTCAATAAAAGTTGTGTCTACTTGACCTTCCAGAAATGCCGAATTGTGGAACATTTCCCGGTGAAGAGGAATCGTGGTTTTCACCCCACTCACAACAAATTCTGCCAACGCCCGCCGCATGCAGGCGATTGCTTCGGCTCGGGTGGGTTGAAAGACCAACAGTTTTCCGATGAGCGAATCGTAGTTGGGGGGGATTCGATAGCCGTGCACGACATGGGAATCAAAGCGCACTCCAGGACCGCCAGGGGGTTGCCACTGAGTCACCGTTCCCGGGGACGGCCGAAAATCTGCGAAAGGATCTTCGGCGTTAATGCGGCACTCGATGGCTACTCCCCGGTGTTTGATGTCTTCTTGGGAGAACGCCAACTTCTCTCCCGCTGCGATGCGAATTTGTTCGCGGACCAGATCTATGCCGGTGACTAATTCGGTCACGGGATGTTCCACCTGAATGCGAGCATTCACCTCAATAAAATAAAAGCGATTGTCCCTATCAACCAGAAATTCGCAGGTTCCCGCATTTTGATACCCCGCTTCTTCCACCAACCGGACTGCGGCCGCACACATTTCTTGCCGCACTTCTTCGGGTAAGTTGGGGGCCGGAGATTCTTCCACCAGCTTTTGATGCCGGCGTTGCAAAGAACAGTCTCGTTCAAACAAATGCAGGACCGTTCCATAATGATCGGCGAGGACTTGGATTTCGACGTGCCGTGGATGCTCAATGTATTTTTCCAAGTAAACACTGCCGTCCTTGAAGGATTTTTCGGCCTCTTGGCGGGCAGCATTTAATCCGGTTTTCAGACTAATATCATTGCGGGCCACCCGCATTCCCCGGCCGCCGCCACCAGCCGCCGCCTTGATCAGCACCGGAAAGCCGATTTGGTGGGCAAGTCTTACCGCTTCCTCTTCTTCTTCGATTAACCCTTCGCTGCCCGGAACTACCGGGACATTGGCTTTTTGCGCCAGCTTGCGGGCTTCGTTCTTGTTTCCCAATTGCCGCATGGCTTCGTGAGGCGGCCCAATAAACTCAATTTTGCAAGAGCGGCAGACTTCGGCGAAATGGGCATTTTCTGAGAGGAATCCGTAGCCCGGGTGAATGGCTTGAACGTTGGCAATTTCCGCTGCGCTGATAATTCGGGGGATGTTGAGATAGCTTTCCGTGGACGGGGCAGGACCAATGCAAATCGCTTCGTCGGCAAATTCCAGGTATGCCGAATTGCGGTCGGCTTCACTAAAAACCGCCACCACCTCGATGCCGAGATCATGGCAGGCTCGAATAACACGCAGTGCAATTTCGCCACGGTTGGCGACCAAGATTCGCTGGAACATATTCCGCCAGTTTTATTTGCCCACTTGGTGGGGTTGGTTTCTTTTATCCGCTCGTGTCTACCCGGAAGAGGACCGTCCCAAACTCTACCGGTTGTTGATTCTGCACCAGAATTTCCGCAATCACTCCGCTCACATCGGCCGTGATCTCGGTAAACAATTTCATTGCCTCAATCAAGCAAACAACTGTATCGTTATTCACTTTGCTTCCCACCTTTACAAAGGGGTCGGCTTCCGGACTGGAAGCGGCGTAAAAAGTACCCGGGGTCGGGCTTTTGATCTCATACAGTGGTTTTGATTTTTCTTTGGAGGAAGGCGAGTCTCCGTCACTTGGTGCCGGGGTCGGTTGAGCCGGAGCAGAAGCAGTGGGGGGAAGAATCAATTCCCGCGGTGTTTCCACCGGAACCATTTTTCCGCCGCGCAACAATCGAATGCGTTGATTGCCTTCACGAAGATCGATTTCACTTATGTCATGCCGGCTCATCATGGATATGAGGGCTTTTATCGTCGGCACGTCAAAAGGTCCGGGAGTATTAGAAGATCCTTCAGCCACCAGAGGTTTCCTTTACTTGATAAACACTTGGCTACACTAATTTG
>CAZPPD010000647.1:0-3947 GCA_964588185.1 uncultured Alcaligenaceae bacterium
GAGTTGTTGAACTCCCTTAATTCGGATACTGGGGACAAGGCAGGCTCCTGGGAAACTATTCTTTCCGGAGCGTATCATTCTTCAATTGCCCAATCTGTGGAACGGGCTCTTCAGGGGGAAAGTAACCGGGCGGAGTTTCGGTTTCAATTAAAAGATGGGAAGGAAAAGTTTTGCTATGGTTTTTCCAATCCCTTGTTTCGAAAAGGAAAAGTCGCCGGATGTTCCTTGGTGATGGTTGACCTGACCTTACAAAGACGTTTGGAATCCGAAATCGGCCGTGTCCAACAATTGGAATTGGTGGGCCGGTTAGCCAGCGGCATTGTCCATGATTTTAATAACCTGATTACGGCAATTTCCACCATGGCCAATATTGCTCAGCTCAAATTGCCGCCGGGAAATGACGTGCTGGAGGATTTGCAGACTATCCAATCGGCGGCAGAAGAAGCAGCCCGCTTAGCAGCCCAATTATTAACCTTCAGCAAACAACGCAAGTCCGACTACCACCCGGTTGATTTAGTGGACGTGGTCCAACGAACCCTGGATTTGCTGCGCGGCAATTTGCCCAAGGAAATCAATTTAAAATCCCACCTGTGCCCGGAGTCCTTGAATGTTTTCGCTGACCAAGGGCAAATGCAACAAATCATCATGAATCTGTGCTTGAATGCCCGGGACGCCATGGCCGAAGGGGGAGATTTGGTGGTGCGAACCTCTCGGGAAAAAGATCTTCCGGATGATTTGGCAAGCGATTCAGCGGGAACTAATTCCTGGATCCGCTTGATCATCGAAGATTCCGGCAAAGGTATCCCCGCCAATATTCAAAACAAAATCTATGATCCATTCTTCTCCACCAAAGAACGCGGCACGGGGTTGGGCCTGGCCGTAGTCCGGCAACTGGTGGATAGTTTTGCCGGCAAGATTAAACTTTGGAGCGAGCCTGGCAAAGGAACTCGCTTTGAAGTATGGCTTCCGGAATATGATTCTGAAGGGAATAAAACATAATCCGCCGGGTTTGCGAGGAATGGCCGTGAAAAATGTTGAAGACCGAATTGGAGAAGAGACATGTTCTTTAGAACCGGTTTTTCAGTGAGTTAAAGATTGTTGCTCACCCAAAATGGTCTGAACCATTGACCTTATAAACCTGCTTGTTAGAATACGGCTTCGATTCGCCCCTTGATTACCCGAAGCCTTCCCCTAGTTTCTTATCCCGAAATCAAAATGGAACCGGCCGACCGTCCAAAAAATGACAACCTTCAGGATGATCCTGCGATGATTCGCTGTCGCCGGGAGGCTATTCTAATCCTCAGCCTTTGGTTCTGCTGTTTCCTATACACACCGTTTTATTGCTATCTGAACGGCTACTTAAGTCACGAACCGCTTCCCGAGAAAGTGGTCCTTGGTCCGGACATTGCGGAGGTAACCGGGCCAATGGAATCTTATAACCGCGACCCGGAATCGTTGGAGTTTCCATTTGATCTGGGGATTCCGGATTGGGTTTTTTGGGGAATTGTAATTCCATGGTGTATTTGTATCGTGCTCAGTTTGATTTACTGTATCTTTATCTTCGCCGAGGATGACCTGAACCCCGAAGACCCGACCTCTGAAATGGAAGGCGGATAACTATGGAAGCCACCCATCTCGCCACCATAATTACCTTTGTCGTATATATCCTTGCCAAATTTCTATTAGACGGGTTATACCATCGCTTATAGGCAAAAAAAACTTTCCTCGGAGAATATTTCCTGGGCAGCCGCAGCTTAGGAAGCTGGGCGTTGGCCTTTACCTTTGCCGCGACCAGTGCTTCGGGCGGAACCTTTACCGGCTTTCCCTCGCTGATTTATACGCATGGTTGGATATTAGCCTTATGGATTGCCAGCTATATGGTCATGTCCATAACGACCATGGGTGTGATGGGCAAACGGATTAACCAGGTGGCCCGCAGGACGGGAGCGATAACAATTCCCGACGTGTTGCGGGACCGTTTTCAGTCTACAGGAGTAGGCTTATTTGGAACTTGTACCATTATATTTTTTACTGTTTGTAATCTGGTGGGCCAATTTCGTGCCGGTTCCATTATCTTGCAAACGACTTTTAATTTTCCCAGTACTTGGGGGACTTTTTTTGGGATTAGCAACGCCTATTTGGTAGCATTGGTTCTCTTTGCCGCGATCGTCATTTTTTATACGGCTTATGGGGGATTTCGTGCTGTTGTTTGGACGGATGTTATGCAGGGAATAGTAATGGGAATGGGAATTCTCTTACTATTGCCGATGGTCCTTTATAAATCCGGCGGCTTAAACCAGGCTATGGAAAATATTCGCAATGAAAGGCCATTAATTGTTACCTCTCTTCCGGGTACAAATAATGATTTAACTTTTTTCTTAAATGAAGCTAAAAAGGATCCGCCTGTTGGAATAGAATTCCGCATTCCCGACGAACAATTATCAAAGCCATTAGTAGTTCTCAAAGAGGTTGATAAACAGCAACTATGGATTCAAATCAATCCGGTAGTGGATAAGGATGGGCATGTTCTCACTACTGCCAACCAAGTAAAACAAGCGGTACTCGCTCCCAACTCTCCTGCCCGCCCTTATCTGTATATTGATAAAGAACACATAGGAATTGAGAATGCCAATGGAAATAATGGGACCGGGGTCTGGCGACGGGATGCCGACGGACCCAAAAAGATTCAGTATCGCTTTATCTACGGCGATGAGTTTATGTTTGGCCCGGGACGGCGAGCATCCGGAGCACCTTTCCATACCTTTGGCATGGTTATTTCCTTCTTTTTTATGTGGGCCATCTCCGGAATGGGCCAACCGGGAACAATGGTCCGGCTGATGGCTTTCAAGGAGAGCCGCACCTTGAAAAGGGCGATAATAACCGTCACGATATATTATGCGGTAATCTATTTGCCCTTGGTTTTTATATTCGTTGCCGGGCGGACATTGCTTCCCGGATATATTCCTCAGGAAGACAGTGATAAAGCGATGGCATTAATAGCCACTCGAGTAATCGCGGAAGGGGTATTAACTTCTATATTAGCCGCGATATTAGTTGCCGCCCCGTTTGCCGCTGTAATGTCGACTGTGGATAGCTTTTTATTATTGGTTAGTTCCAGCTTGGTTCGCGATGTTTATCAACGAACTATTAATCCCGATGTAAGTCAAAAAGTAGTAAAACTGGCGAGTTATATAACGACTGTGGTGGTGGGACTCATTGTTACTTTTTTGGCCATTCGGAAAATAGATTTTCTGCAAAATATTATTGTGTTTACCGGAGCCGGTTTTGCCTCTACGTTTCTGTGGCCTATGTTATTGGGGCTTTACTGGAAAGGCATGACACGCCAAGGCGCCAAAGCGGCCATGGTTGGGGGCTTTTGTATCATTGTTAGCTTATTTCTTCCGACCTTACTGGGCGGTAATTGGATTAACTTATGTGGATTCCACCCGGTGTTTTGGGGTTTGACCGGCTCATTTGTGTTGGGGGTTGTGGTGAGTAAGTTGACCGGTCCACCGCCTGAAGAATTAGTTGATTTATATTTTCGCGTTCCCCGGAAGCCTGACAATCATTAGTGGCGGAAAAGGGGTCAGGTACACTTTGCCGGAACGGCCCTTCGGGTGCTTAGCACAAAATGTACCTGACCTCTTTTCCGCCACCCAAATCCACGTTCTTGGTTAAGGCAACCGTTACCGCGGGAACAAACAGTAAGAATCTGGATAAGGCATTGGAAACCGCTGCGAAAAAATTTGTTAACGATGAGCGGCACTTTAAGGTAGATCCGAAGAAGAAGGAGGTCTATATTTCCAAGATCTTCGAGTGGTATGGACCTAAGTTTACCAAGGACCCCAAACCTCCTGCCAAACGACCGGAGTTGTATTTGACCAATTGGACGGACCCGGAGTTAACCAAGATGCTGGAGTCCGGCGACTATAAGTTGCGCATCATTG
>CAZPPD010000648.1:0-3945 GCA_964588185.1 uncultured Alcaligenaceae bacterium
GGACTGAAACTCTGGCAGTCCATTGGTTTTACAACCGCTAACTTGGGCTTTATACAAACGCAAATCCCGGGCAATGGTGTTTATGCTGTCCGGGTGGTTCATCAGGGAGAATCCTGGGCCGGGGCTGCCAACATTGGTCCAAATCCTACCTTCGGAGAAAATAGCCGGAAGGTTGAAGTTCATGTCATCGACTTTAGTGGAGATTTGTATGGGAAAGAACTGGACGTTCAATTCATTGAACGTTTGCGGGATACTAAACCCTTTTCCGGTATTGAAGAATTGGTCCGGCAACTAAAAGAGGATGTAGAAAAAGCGAAAATCCTTTGTAAGAGAGATTTGATGGATGGCCCTAGTTGCTAGCTAAATCAAAGCAGGCCTTGTTCGATAACGCTTCGCTGTAAAGATTGCAAGGATGTTGATTACTCATATCGAAGTGCTTCAATCGGATCCAACTTACTAGCCCGGCGTGCGGGATAGTAGCCAAAAAAGATCCCCACCATGGCGGCGAACAAAAGGGCGATGCCCGCGGCCGGCAATGAAATCACCACCGGCCAATCGGAACCACTGGAGATGGAATTAATCAGGTAAGTTAATCCCACTGAAGCGCTGATTCCAAGCGTAATCCCCACAAAGCCGCCAATCACCGAGAGCAACACCGATTCGATTAGAAACTGGCGAAGAATATCCCTGGAGCGGGCTCCCAAAGCCATGCGAATGCCGATTTCCCGAGTCCGCTCAGTGACGGAAACCAACATGATATTCATAATGCCGACACCGCCCACCAACAGAGAGATGCCGGCGATTGCGGAGAGCATCAGAGTAATTGTGCCGGTGATGATTCCTAAAACTCGGGAAATTTCCGTGGTATTCTGCACATTAAAATCCGCTGTTTCCCCCGGAGAGATATTATGACGCTCCTCTAGCAGACGCTCGATTTGATCTTCCGCAACGTTCATCTGATCCATGGTTTTGGCCGAGACCATGATGGCATGGATATGGTCGAACGATGTTCCCTGAACCCGTTTCTGAGCGGTTGTGTAAGGCATCAGGATTATATTATCCTGGTCTTGTCCCACTAGATTGACTCCTTTTGATTCCAGAACTCCAATGACCCGAAAGGAGGTTTTGTTGATGCGAATGGTTTGCCCCAAGGGATTGGTGGTTTGGAATAGCTTGGCGATGATGGTGTGGCCGATCACACAGACCTGATCGTGGGACTTGATGTCCCTTTCGGTAAAAAACACTCCCCACTTCACACCCCAATTCCGGACAGTTAGGTAATCCGCACCGACGCCGAAGATTTCCTTTGGATTTGTGTTGGAATTGCGAAAGACCACCTGTTGACCGGCCACGCTAAACAAAGGAGTGGCTGCGTGGACTGCGGGGCAGTATTTGGCGATGGCTTCGCTGTCTTGGGCAGTCAGAGTGGTGACCATTTGGTTGCGGGCACCGCCGCGCTGAGAACTTCCCGGCAGGACTACCAAAACATTGGTTCCCAAACTTTCCAGTTGGCCCTGCACCAAGGCTGCAGCACTTTGGCCGAGAGATACCATCGTAGTTACAGCGGCGATCCCGATGACTACCCCCAGGACGGTTAAGCCGGCACGCAGTTTATTCTTGGCCAATGCCCTGAGGGCGATTTTCATGGTGATGAAGATACCCATTATTTCTTGCTTTTGATCCCAGTTACCAGGTCTTGTCCTTCCTTCAAGTCTCCGGAGATCACCTCGGTGTAGCGGTGATTGCTCAAGCCGGTTTTTACTTCGATTGCCCGCAGAAAATCCCCATCCACAACCCAAACATGGCGGGTGTGGCTTTTTCGCCGCAGCTCAGTGGTTTCCTCAGCCGACAACTTGGTTTCTTCTTCCTCCTCGACCCTTTCCGTTCCCTCTAACAGCTTGCGGTCTTCCTCTCGAACCAGTTCTTTCTTGGGATAAAATCGCAAAGCTTCATTGGGAATACGCAGGACATCCTTGACCTCCTTGACCCGGAAAGACAAATACGCTGTCATTCCGGGCTTCAGCTTGAAATCGGGATTGTCGGTTTCCACGATTACCGGGTAAGTAACCACGTTTTGCGTGGTAGTCGGACTCTGGCGAATTTGGTAGATGCCTTTGGCTGTAAATAACTTTTCCGGATAAGCATCCACCGTAAAATGGACAGGATATTTTTGTTTTCTGGCTTCGTTAATAAGGCCGATGTCGGCTTCATCAACCGAGGCATGGATGTGCATTTCCGATAAATCGGCAGCGATTTCAAATAGCTCCGGTGTCTGAAATGACGCCGCCACGGTTTGCCCTTCATCCACTTTGCGGTCAATGACCACCCCATCAATGGGGGATTTGATGTAGGTATAGTTTAAATCCGCTTCCGATTTCTTTAAGTTTGCTTCTGCTTGGTTGATCGCTGCTTGTGCGACCTTTAATTGGGCTTCAAGGGACATCCAATTGAATTTAGCGCTATCCATCTCCGCAATCGAAATAAACCGCTCATCTTCCGCTTTCAAATCCTTGGCTCTCTGATAATCTCTTTCAGCTTGTTTAAGAAGTGCTTCGATACGTTTGAGTTCAGCTTCCCGGTTTGCCAGTTGCGCTTTGTCCCGGTCCACGTTGGTCTGATAGATTAGCGGGTCAATCCGAGCAAGGTCGTCGCCTTTTTTGACCTTTTTGTTGTGGTCCACCTGGACCTTGATGATTGGGCCGGAGACAAAGGATCCCACCAAAACCGTACTTTTCGGTTTTATCTCACCAGTGGCATTTACCACTGTGATGATATTTCCTTGAGATACCTTTGTGGTTCGGAATTGCGGTTTATGGAGCTTTTTCCAGTAATCCGGGATGTAGATGAAACCGGCGACGCCGATACCGGCCAGTACCAATAATATGATGATCGTTTTGATGGGGATTTTCATTAGTTCCTCGAAGTACTTTTCCAGTACTACCCTGATTCTTCAGATGTGGTGTCATTATATTCTATGGAGAAAGGATTATTTGCCGGCAAGTACGAGAGAAAGGAATTGGATGTGATTTGATCGAATGCCGGAAACAAAAGCGAAGCGGTGCTCCGGGCAGGAACACCGCTTTGTCTTGAATTAGCGATTGCTTGTCTGAATGGACGGCATGCTGTCATAAACATCATCCAACGCATGCCGTAGAATCCAAGCTTGGCGGCGAACATTATGGGTATGGCGAATAGATCGCATCGCCCCTGTTAGTCGAGTTCTCATATGAGCATTGATCACATCGCCTTTAACGCTCATAAGTTCCCGGATTGTATTCATGTAAATATCCCGACAAGCATCCGGGTGGCCCTGATTGTACATCGGCGCCCCTTTGTTGATGGCATTTACAATCATACGAAGGCAATCCGCTGCCGATACCTTTTCTTTCTTGGGCAAGAGAACAGAATCAATTACGTGGATCACCCCGTTCGTTGCATCAATATCGGTCTTCAAGAGCTTCGCGTTATTGATGCGAACCCCCCCATTATCCTTGCGGACGGAGATGTTCGAACCCTCCAGTGTTGCCAAACTGCGAACGGCAACCACTTCACTTGCAAATTTCCGTCCCGGAACAACATGGTATTTGAGGATAGCTGCCAGCTTGTCCTTGTTCTCCGGGCGAAGCAAAGACTTCAAGGTGGAATCGGGCAATTTGGCGAATGCTTCATCCGTTGGCGCAAACACCGTGAACGGACCTTTGCTTTGCAATGCTTCAACCAATCCGGCAGCTTTAATAGCCGTTGCCAGCGTTTTAAAACTTCCCGCTTTAACCGCAGTCTCGATGATGTTATCGGAACTCGGCATTATCACCCGGTCGATGACATGAATAACGCCGTTGGTGCATTGAATATCAGCTTTTACTACCCGGGCGTTATTAACGTTCAAGGTTTTTCCACGGACATTCAAATCAACTTGTTGCCCGTTTAAGGTGGCGAGATTGGACC
>CAZPPD010000649.1:0-3933 GCA_964588185.1 uncultured Alcaligenaceae bacterium
CGGTGACCGTTCCCAAGGTCCGGCGGACCTCTCCGAGCATATGGCCCTGTTCGCCGGGCAAATTTCTGGTTTCCAGGCAGCGGCTGAGTAAATCATTCGGCCGCACCAGCAGATTTTTAATGTTATGAGCGTAAGAGCCTGCCATGATGCCGATGTTTGCCCACAATTGTGATTTCAGTTCCAAACTGACGCGTTCGGCATCTTCTTGCTTGCGTTCGGCTTCCTGGCGCAGCAATTCTTCCTGCAAACGGAGGCGTTCGGCTTCGTAGACTCTTTGTTCGGCCAACAACTTTTGCCGCTGGCGTTCCCGTTCCCGATTTTGGGTGATGTAAATCCACAGTAAGACAAAAGCAATCACAATGGTGGCCAGGCCGCTTAACCGTAACCGCCGGGCCGCTTCCTGCCGCTCCAGGATTTGCCGGGACGCATAAACGCGGAGGTGATACTGGATTTGCACATACGCACCGCGCTCGTCCAATTTGAGCTTTTTGGGGAATTCCTGATACTGCCTCTTTTGCCGCGGCAACTCTGAATCCCATATGATCGGCGGGAGATCCAGGTCCTCGTCAAAGGTCACTTCTATCCGATAGACCACCGGAAACAAAGGAAGCTGGCCGGAATACAACTTGGTTACCGGATCCCCCAACGTCTTCAGATGAAGCTGGAGTTCCCGCCGTTTGTTTTCCTTCTGAATCTTTACGGGGATGGGATCCACTTTGCCGTTTTTCTTGGTTTTGCGATATTTTTTCACCAGATCGAGATACTCACTCACCAGTTCCGGCAACGTTTGCTTGATGCGGGCCTCCCGGACCCATTCCCGCAAGGCTTCCCGGTCGTAGCGCTCCTCTCCTTCGAGCCAATTGGTAACCGGTTCCCAAAGAGTCAGTACGAACATCAACAGCAACAGGAGGATCGCCGGAATGCCCAAGTACTTCCAAGGGGATTTCTGGCGTCTGCGTTTGTTATCAGTTGGGGTGGTCAAAAAAGCACCTGATGCGGTTGATTATTCTTCAGCAATACCCATTGGATCGCTGTAAAAAACTTCTTCCAGCTCATCTGCAAGAGCCCAATGTTGGCGGCCGTCCTCTAAGGTTTCCCGATACCAAACGGAAATAGTAGAAGTCGGCAGAACTAAATTTCCCTGGTGGTGGGGTTTGAGCAGAACAATGTGTTCGCCGGTTCCCAGTTGGCGGTTGCGTTGGGCATCGAATAAGGGAATCCCTTTTCCCTTGAGGTTCAATTTCCCTTTGGCCCAATTGAGCTGCAATAAGCGATTGTTGAGTTCATCCGCATTCGCCACCAATCCATCTTCTTGGTAACCCGCCAACAGGAGGCTTTCAACCACGTCCCGGTAAAGCAGCAAGTCTTGAGTTCCCGAGGTTGCCCACGGTCTTTCCGGAGTTCCCTCCGGATGAAAGCCGGCGGATTTATCGATGGGGTTGCGGTGGCTGAAAAAGACCAGCGGGACCGGTAATTCCAATATGTTCCAGTCCAGTTTACGGTCGCGGTAAATGTGATTAAAGGAGATGGAATCCCCACTTAATACGACCAGGTTGCCGGCTTGCCTGGGTGCACTGTTCAGCAGAGCCCGCAAAAATCGGCGTGCCCGCACTGCGCTGGTCGGTAACACCAACAACCGGCGAACATTTTCCTGATACGTTTGCCGCAGTAAATAACGCCAAACTGCTTGGACATCTTGGGGGTTGGGATTGAATTGATCTCCCGTTCCCAAGACGACAAAATCGCTGTCGATATTTGGAAAGTCCGGGTCGTAGCGTTTCTTGAACTCAATCAGGAATCGATCGCGTAGGTCCAAGGTGTATTCATCATCGGCCCAAGAAAGGGCGTACATGGCATATTCCCGCCGCGATTCGGTTGCCTTGAGGCGGATTAATCCCTCCAAGGCATTTTGCGATCCCAGGAGGTTGGCGATTTCGGCAAAGCTGTACTGGGGTTTGGACCATAATTCCGGGTGATCCTGGACAAAGTCCATTACTCCTTGGGTCATCAGGGTGTTGGTAAAGGAGAAGCGGAAATTGCGGTTCTTATAGATGTTCATGAGCTTGGGCGAACCCGGTTCGGTCAACATGTTGTCTTGGAGTTTGTTGGACCGCCGGGTGTAGGCATCCGCGGTAGCGGTGGTAATGAGAAACAAGGGTGCCGGGCCGTTCCATTTTTGCCGGAAACGTTTCAGGACAAAACTGGTCTCTACAGCCCGAGTGGTATTCTCTCCGCCGAGAATGGCAACCGGAGGTGGGTCGCGTTTGGCTAACTTGGCCACCCAATCTTCGATAGCCATCTCACTGCTGGTTTTATACCAGCGGAACAATAACTTCTGCTCTTCTTTTCCCTCGAGCCATAAGGATATCTCCGGCACCTCCGCCGTTTGGCCGGGAAAAGCATCCTCGTGGTGGACGATCAATTGGGGACGGTCTTCGGGATTCTCCGACCATTGTTTTTTGACTTGATCGGCTGCTTCTACCAATCGTTCCCAAGTCCCGGCTCCGGTTGCCGGGCCCAACCAGGCGATTTCCAAGGAGCCTTGAGGCACCGGCTTCACCTCGGACAAAACCGAATCGCCCAGCATGCCGAAACTTCGTAAAGTCAAGTACATGGCAACGGCGAAAATGGTGCCCAGGACAATAAAGACGAAGGTTTGCGATTTCCGCATAATATTTTCTCGACCGGTTTGATGTGGGAAGCCGTTCTGTGGAAGTAGGTCAGGGAAATGGGTGGCATGGTAGCTTGGATGAATGCTTTCGGGCCGATTCATTTGGAGCCTGTCGAATTGAAAGACCTGCCTGAAATCATGTTTCTAAGTTTCTGTCACTACCCCACATGCTCGGGTCAGAAAGCATGCCACCTATGACACCAACCACCGTCCATCTGGTGTTCCATCAGAATTATATCCACGGCTTTAGGTTAGCTTTTCCCCTCCCTTTTCTTTTTCTTTCCACTGACTACCCGGAAATCCAATTGCCGGCGTTGCAAATCGACTCGAACAACTTGTACTCGAACCTTATCGCCCAGACGGTAGCGTTTCTTGGTTTTCTTTCCCGTCAAGCTGTGAGATGTCTCGTCGAAGTAATAATAATCATCCGTAAGCGTTGCCACTCTTACCAGCCCCTCCACCGGCAGGTCTTCCGCCTGAGCGTAAAATCCGTAGTCAGCAACGCCGGTGATAATCACTTCCAGTTCATCTCCCAATCGGTCATTCATGTAATCCAACAACTTGGTTTTGACCAACTCCCGTTCCGCTAATGCGGCCCGGCGTTCCATCTTGCTGCAGTGATCGCCAAGGGCCGTCATTTCCGTTTCATCGCTGTTGGCTTTTCCTGTTCGTAGGTACCTTCCCAGAATCCGATGTACGACCAAATCGGGGTACCGCCGAATAGGAGAAGTGAAGTGGCAATAAGTGTCAGTGGCCAAGGCGTAATGTTCTTCCTCCTTGGGACTGTAAATCGCCTGCTTTAGGCTGCGGAGCATGGCATAATGTACCGCGTAGACGTCCGGCTTTTTCGCCGATTGTTCCAAGACCCGTTGCAAGGCAAAGCGATTGGTCTCGTTTTTGATTTTGTACCCCAAGATGTTGGCGAACTCGGCAAAAGCTTTTAGTTTTTCGGGTATCGGGGGCGGGTGAATACGGCGGAGAAAGGAAACATCCAAATCCGTTAACTTCTGGGCAACGGCTTCATTAGCCGCCAACATAAACTCTTCGATGATTTGATGGCTAACATCGTGTTTCTGGAAATGAGCCCCGCATACTTTTCCCTTGTCATCGTACTCCAAGACGGCTTCCGGCATATCCAACTCCAAGGAACCTCGTTTGCGGCGGCGTTCCCGCAAGATCATCGCCAAGTCCCGCATTTGCAGCAACATCTGGGCTATTTCCGGTTCAAGGTGTTCGCGGCCGGAATTCTTTGCTTGCTTGGA
>CAZPPD010000650.1:0-3932 GCA_964588185.1 uncultured Alcaligenaceae bacterium
ATTTGTCACCTAACTACCCCATTTCTTTTTCCCCATTATCTTTGTTTAATGGCAAAGTATAGTCTTGATATGATTCATGGAAAAAGACTTCTCCCACAACAGGATAAGCATCATGCCGTTTCCCTCTGCCCAAGAAATTCAATTCAAAGAAGATATTGTTCCCGAACCTTGTTCGGAAAACGACCGCATTATCCTATGGGTTCGCGGTGAGCGCGAGGGAAAAATTCAGCAGTGGGAACGAATCAGCAATATACCCCGCGTTGAGGTCACCACTCGGGATTCCGTGTCTGCAACTTTGGCCACTGTCATTCCCATGCAACAAGAAATCAAGGGGTTCTTCGGAAAGTTAACCGGGGGCTTACGGAAATCTGATTCTTCTTGGAGTCTCCCAGGCGGCGAGCCGGTTGTCCAAGTTGGGGATGTGAATGATAACTATATGCTGGTTTGGTCCGAGTCGGAAAATCCGTTGAATGACGAGGAAATTGCCAAACGGTGGCCCACGACAAAAAGCTGTCGGCAACTTGGCGAGAATTTATTCCTGGTGTCCCTGGCGGAATCCAATCACAAGTCCGTCCAATCTCAAAGGAAACAATCCTCCAGTACGCGTGGTTATGATGAGGAAAAACCCCTGGAATATGCCAAGGAAAATCTACAAATAGCCCGGGAAAAAAAGGACCGAAAGTCTGAAGCCCAAGCTCTCATTGATATCGGGATCTTGTTGCTCCAAGACCGGGATTTGCGGCAAGCCTTACCTGCCTTGCAACAAGCAATGGCTATCGCCCAGGAAATCCAGGAGCGTTCCCTGGAATATGACGCCTTAGCCAATCTGGCCGAGGCCACTCTTGCTCAGGGACAAATCCGGTTTGCCATGGAGCAGTTTGACCAGGTATTGACTTATTCTCGGGAGGTGGGTGATCGCTTTACCGAGAAATCCATGTTTGCTCATTTCGGCAATATCTTTTCTCAGCTCCGGGAGCCAATTCAATCCTTGGAATATTATGATCAGGCGATTGCCATTGCCCGCGAGGTAGGGGACAAACGGGACGAAGCTAATTTGCTGTGGATTTCGGCCGCGGTACAGGATGATATGAATCAGAAAGAAGATGCAATCACCAGGGCCCAACAAGCCGTCGATTATTACCAAAATGTCGGCGACCCAAAAGCCAAGGTTTTGGCAGAACATTTGCAAAAATATCGCCAAGGAGGAGCGATTCCCAACACTTCACCGCAAAATATTGGCATACCAAATCAGAAAGGCCCAAGCCTCTTCCGCATGGCTATAACCGCAACTGCTTCGATGGCCAAATTTGTTGCTTCCGGATTTAAAACGATATCCAAGGAAAGTCGGGACAAGCGATTGCAGACCTGCAATAGCTGTGAATATCACACTGGCGTTCGTTGCCGCCTATGTGGCTGTTGGACCAGCAAAAAAACCTGGTTGCCGTATGAGCAATGCCCGATTGGGAAATGGCCGGTTTAAAGTGGATCCTATTCTGCTTCAGTGATTTCTTTTTCACCCGGAGCTTTGCCGACAATATAACCTTTCTGCTTTAGTTCTTCTGCCAAATGGTCTGCCACTTTTTTGGCTTTTTCCGAACTGACTTTGGCCCGGGATATTGCCATATACCAGAATCGCTCGCGGTCTCGGGGTGCAAGATCACCAAGATCCAACCCCAATTCCTGGACCATATCCTTCTTCCACCGGGCTTTTTTCAGGACGGCGGCACATTCTCGCCAAGTCATCCCTGAAGAAATCAGGGTGCCATCCTCTCGGGTAATCCGGCGTCCGATGAGAATATGAATCAGGCCAAGGAACATATTATCCGCAAGTTTTTGCCGTTTCAGATCCTCTAGAAACGCTTGCAGCGGGTCCATCACCTCTCCCACGGCACTGGGGTTTACAGGATCAAGGCTGCACCCCCTTGCAACAGCCCTGCTTTGCTAACTAGCGCCGTTATGTGCGTTTTGCCTATTTTATCAAGATGATTGAAAATCTGAATTTGAAAGGTTAAATCTTCACGAAATCTTTCTTTATTGACATCGGTGCAATTTGCCCATCGCCATTAACAGAAGTGGTTGTCCTAGCAATAGGTTATTGGGATTCTTGGTTCTTTGCGAGATTCCCCATGGGGGTAAGTTTACCCAGTTCCGAAATTGCCGATTTTGCAGCTGATTCTATTGCATTTTGCCAACTTTTATCATTTGGTGTAAATTTTGCTGTCACCCCCCGGGAAGAATTCACGATGGCTCCCATGCCGTCTTCTCGGAAACCGCCTGCCGTATCGGCCGCTGCTCCACCCTGGGCTCCGTATCCCGGAATCAAGAAAAATACTTCAGGCAACATTTCCCGTATTTGGGTAAGCTCTGTAGGAGAAGTAGCACCTACAACGGCCCCCACATACCCAAAACCACAATCGCCCAAATTGTCGCGGTTCCATTTCCCAACTTCAGCCGCGACTTGCTGATAAAGCGGCTTGCCATCACAGATTAGATCTTGGAACAAACCCGCTCCCGGATTGCTTGTCCGGACCAGAATAAAAACTCCACCGCCAACTTCTTCCGCAGCTTTCAAGAATGGCTCGACCGCATCTTGGCCAAGGTAAGGATTAATCGTCATGGCATCCGCACCGATTTGATAAACGCGGATGTCATCCAGGAATGTCCCGGCAAACGTTGCCGTCGCATAAGCCTCGGCGGTGCTGGAAATGTCATTCCGTTTGCTATCCAAAATAACGATCAATCCTTTTTCTTTGGCATAACTTACTGTTTTGTCTCGAGCTTCCAAACCGGGTGGACCGAATGCCTCGAAGAAAGCACTTTGGGGTTTCACGATACCGACAAGCGGAGCTACAACATCCACAACCGCTTTGCAAAAGTCTGCAATCACATCGGCGGCTTGTTGCAGGGAAGGATTCTGGTATTTTTCCCGAAGTTCATTGGGTAATAAATGCCAACGAGGGTCTATTCCGACACACAAAGAATTTCCTTTGGCTCGGATTGCGGAAGTAACTCGATCAGCAAAATGAGATTTTGGCATGAGTGAATAAGGAGTCTTTTGATGTGAAGTAATTTTGTAAGAACAAGCAAAATACAAAGAAGCGGTTTATTTTCTTTTAACCTCTTTTGCCGAATAAATTTCCACAATTAATTCCATTACAAATATTTTCGGGAACGGCCTCTTAATTTCCACTTTTTTGGGGAAGTCATTGCGATTACACTTTATGCTTGACTCTCATTCATCTTTCATTAGTTTGATTCTAATCCCTTTCTAATTATCTTTTCTGTTGGTGGATTTCCCAATGATTCAAATACCTTCAAAGTGTCCTTTGCGTAAGGCTTTCACATTAATTGAACTATTGGTAGTTATTGCCATCATCGCATTATTGATCGCATTGCTTTTACCCGGCGTCCAGCGAGTTCGGGAAGCCGCTTGGCGAACTGCTTGTGCCAATAATCTGCGGCAGTTGGGATTGGCTGCTCTGCAATACCATCAAACACATAACCGGCTTCCTCCTGCGGGTAGCAGCGGCCCAAGTCATAATTGGCCTGTGTTTGTTTTGTCGTATGTAGAACAAAAGAACCTTATGAACAAATACAACTTTAATAAAAACTGGAATCACAATTCCAATCAACCCGTGGTGAGGACCCAAATCCCGCTTTTATACTGCCCTTCCACCCCTTCGCAAAACCGGCTTGATAGCCGTAGTGGCCAAACTCTAGCTTGCACGGATTATTCAACTCCGGTACACATTAGTCCTGAGTTGTGGCAAACTGGATTTATGTCAATGCCCAAGAACCGGTGGGCAGCAATAGTCAATAATGAATCGTTGAGCCTAGATGAAATTGGTGATGGTGCTTCAAACACTCTCATCTACACCGAAGATTCCGGAAGACCCGAGCATTGGGTTACTGCCGGCCAATGGGGCAACGAC
>CAZPPD010000651.1:0-3929 GCA_964588185.1 uncultured Alcaligenaceae bacterium
GATCGATTCCGGTCGAATGCTGTCCTCGGGCCACTCCGGGAGGTCCATCGACCCGAGGTATTGCCGAAAATCGGATTTGTACAACAAACTGGGAAGGTCATGTCCAAGTTCATCAAGAATGGCTAATTCGGGGAAGATGGAAAATGACTGGGCTGGGTCTTGTTCTGGTAGAAATCCGCGTTCGAGAAAATGCTTTTGCATATCAGTCCTGCAAGTACCTGAGTTGGGGAGGAACCTCCCGAGTTGGACATAGAAAGGGATACCGTATCCAATCAATTATACGTGGATATGGGGAAAGAATTGGCGGCTTGCAAAGACCATTTCGACCATAAAAATATGCCGGCCTCATAGACTTGGATTACCAGATGTCCTAAGGGCTTTTGAATCCCTGAGAACATTTTGAGAACCAAGCTCGCTTTCGCAATTTTTTAACCTTCGGGTTGTGGTCTGAAGGCTAAGTTATTGGGAAATAAAGATTCATCCCTGAGAAATGAGTTTCCCAAAAGCCGGGACTTGGTTCTCGTCAGCCGAGTTTGATGTTTATCTGCCCGCGGCATTTCTAATCGAAACCACAATTTTGCTTGTAACTTAACTGCTTCCCGGAATTCGCCGGAGTTGCTGGCATATCATTTGCATCCAGTGAGTAAACACCTTCGAAAAGGAGAATAATCATGGCAGAAGATACCTTACACGTAATACCGCACAATGAAGAATGGGCGGTAAAACGAGAAGGCAACGAAAGAGTGACTTCAACGCATTCTGACCAAGGCGAAGCTATCAGCAACGCTAAAAGTCTTGCCCGGGATGGAGACAAGATTGTCGTTCACAGTTCGGATGGAACCATTCGAGAAAAATTCACTTTTTCCGATTCTAACCCGACCAGCGAAAATGGAAGGTCAACCATGTCTAATGAGATTCAATCGAAAAATGTTGTTTCCGTCGGAACTCGTGTTAGCTGGGGAGCAATCTTCGCCGGTGCTTTTGTAGGAATGGCTGTTTATTTCGCCCTAACATTTTTAGCCTTGGCTATCGGAGTGACAACAATCGATCACTTGCACCACAAAACCTTCACCATTAGTGCCACCGTAGTTTCCGTATTTACCTGTTTGGTTTCCCTCTTCGTAGGTGGATTTGTAGTCAGCCGGACCACCGTCGGTGAAAACAAAGCGGAGGCTTTAATTTATGGATTGATTCTATGGGGAGTCCTCTTTGTCATTCCAATCGCTTTGACTGGAGCGAGCTTTGGAGTCGGTTACGGGGCTTTTGCCCTCAACACGGACCAACCTGCAAGTCAAATGCTGTCTGTCAAAAAAATGTCTTATGGCCTGGAATTAACCGACAAGCAAAAGCAACAGTATCAGCAAATGGTGAAGGAATCTCAAAACCTGATCGATGAAGTCAGCATTTCCACTTTGGGTTGGATTGGATTTGGAACCATGGCCCTTTCTATTTTAGCTGCGGTAGCAGGTGCTGTTGTCGGTGCAGGTCCCGAGTTGGTTTTCAAGCAGATTCGAGACCGTCGATTTCAAGTCGAGCAAGCAGCTTAAGTTTAAAAATCACGAAGAGAGATAATAAGAAATGGATTTAATTCGAATCTTACTTTCTATCCTACTTCCACCTATAGGTGTTCTTTTGCAGGATGGCCTCGGCTTGCAGTTTTTACTCAACATATTGTTGACGATTCTTGGGTATATTCCGGGACTGGTACATGCCATTTACATCATTGCTGCAGAATAACCTGAGCCTTCCTCTTTTGGCCTTCGGTCCTCTATGAGGAAACAAAATCAAACCAACAATCGTTGTGTAGGCGGCATGCAAACACCACAGGACCGGAAAATGAAATCGCCACCGAACGCTTTTCTTATTTGGAATCCTTCTGCGGGAAGGGAAAGAACTTCCCAAGAAGAGAGAGAACTTTGCGACCGGTTCCGTCAATTAGCGGGCCAATCGATTGGTAAGCTTCAAGAACCGGATGACGTAAAAAAATTTGTAGGTGCCGCTGTCGAGGAAAAAATCCAGACAATTATTATTGCAGGTGGTGATGGTACCGTCGGACAAGTTATTGACGAACTCGGAGAAAATCTTAGCCAAATTAGATTCGGCATTATTCCCCTAGGTACCGGCAATGATTTTGCTCGATCGTTAGGCATTCCTTTGGGTCTAAACGAAGCAATAAATGTTATGGCTCAGGGTAAAACGAAGAAGGTAGACACAATTCGGGCAGAAAGCTCCAAAGGGGAGTCTCGATATTTTGCAAATGTCTGTTTCAGTGGATTCGGTCAGGAAGCACACCAACGAATTGAAAAAGCGTTCAAGGAGAATTGGGGACCTTTTGGTCATATTCAAGCTACCTTAGAAGCTGCCCCGGAGGTAGCTCCCCACCTATTTGAAATAGGTATAAATAACGAATCGAGCATAAAGGTAGAAGGTTCAATTATCGTAATAGCCAATGCGACCTCTATGTCCGCGGGTTTACCCATTGCCCCAGGGGCAATTGTTGACGATGGCAAATTGGATGTGATCATCTTTCGACCCACTACCGCACCGGATATGATTTTGATGACGCCTTGGGTATTGACGGGAACTCACCTGAAAAGCCATCAGGTTTTTCATCGTACTGCAAATCGGGCGACAATAAAATCAATCCCACAAACAAGGTTTTGCATTGATGACAATGTGTTTGTGGGAGATGAAATTACTTTTGAAGTCGTTCCCCAAGTCTTAGAAATATACGTTCCTTAAATCTGGAAACCACTACATGAGTTTTGTTGAGAAGCTTAAATCCACCAATTCCTATGACTCAACTATCATTCATATATCCGACCTTCATTTCGGTCGATTCTTCTTGCCGGAAGTCGGCAATGCTGTGGTCCGTTCGGTTGATGAGTTGGATCCGGACCTGATTATTGCCAGCGGGGATTTCACTCAGGAAGCAACCAAGCCGGAGTTTGTTGCCGCAAGGAAGTTTCTCGATTCATTGCCTGACGTACCGTTGGTAATCACCCCGGGAAATCACGATGTTCCACCAAAATGGCAATTCCGGGATTTTTTTAGTCCTTTTAACTTATACCGCAAATTCTTGCACCCGGAACTAAATTACTCGTTGGAAACTGAATCTTGTGCGGTTGTCTCTCTAAATTCAACTACCTGGTTTGGATCATTGATTAATGGTCGCATCAAGCAAAGCCAACTGGATTATTGCCGTGAAATCTTTTCCAACTTTCCACCCTCAATCTATCGGGTTGTAGTTCTCCACCATCAGTTGGTCCCGGCCCCTTCCCTGGAGAGAGAAGGTGTGGTACGAAATGCACGCCAAGCAATTCGGCAATTATCCGATCTTAACGTCGACTTGGTTTTAGGAGGCCACAAACATCGATCCTATGTGGGTAATTCTCTGGATTTCTATGAAGAGCATGGGAGCCATCACGGAATTGTTTTATTGTTGAGCGGCACCACCACCTCTCGCAGGGGACGAGGACGAGAGCGGGAAAAAAATTCTTTAAACCTGATCCAAATCAATCAGGAACTCATCGAAGTAACACAATATATGTATTTTCCTGAAGAGGATAATTTTGCTCCCTTTGGTTTTCATTCGTTTCCCAGGAAAATAGCTTCTCCTGCGGATGGTTTTTCCCCGGTATCTAATCAAAAATGAACAGGAAAAAATGACAAAACAGCAATCCAAGATCAATAAAGGTAGAGTAATTCTTACTCATGGTCGAAGTCTTCATAGCCTGGTAGCGGCTCATAGCCTCGGCAAGAGAGGGATCGAAACGATTGGCTGTGATTCTTCACCTTTAATGACCCTTTCATTTTCAAAATACGTTAAAGACACCTTTCTAGCTCCCCCGGATGATGAGGGGGCGGAAAAGTTTCTGGAAGTGCTGGAAGAAAAAATCAAAGAATTTCAGCCCGAGGACGACATCCCT
>CAZPPD010000652.1:0-3928 GCA_964588185.1 uncultured Alcaligenaceae bacterium
CGCCACAAGTGTATGAGGGGAAGGCAGTTAAGAGATCCGACTGTTGAAGATGGGTCAAACGAAGTAGAGCTGGTTCTTGCCCACTCAGCTACCAAAAACCAAGTTTGTCTTGAATCGCTATATTCTCACTCCATCCAAAAAACAATTTGGGTAATCGTTTCAATCCCTACAACCGATTTATCCGGTAGAATCTGCAATTCTGTTAATTTCTGTCTTCCGTTAAGCCGAAGAAAAGATAGACCGAGCGCCTTGCTGTGCCGGCTGGTTGGTTTGTTGGCTCGAGCTTTGGTTTCCCATCTTCGAGGATGAAATGAATACGAAGATTGTCTTCTCTACCATCCTTGCTTGGACTCTGGTCGGCTTCAGTTCGGCCTTTGGGCAATATAGGAATATTCCGGTAGATGATTCTTATTCCGCAATGCCTTTGCCGGAAACCTCCGATGCTCCCAAACCCACTCCCCGTAGTCCCCAATTTGGCGATCCTACTCGGCCTTCGGAATGGATTTTATATCGCCAATGTGAAGACTGCTATTGTCCTGCCGGTGGTCATGGCCCAATCGGTACGGAATTCTACCTCCGGGTGGGTCCTTCGTTTGCTTATGGAGATGGGACTTTCGGCCAAGTGCTGGATTCGGGTTGGGGTATTCAAGGCGGTGCCCGCTTGATGTTCTTCAACCATCCGCGGGACCGAGCCTGGTACATGGACTTAAGCCTGATTAATATTTGGAACGACGCCAATCGCCCGGATGTAAAGGTTCCTCTGAGTGTGTTGGTTCCCGACCCCACCGGAACCGTGGTGCGAGTGAATTTCGGTGAAGGCGGCCTTCCGGGTGTAACCATCCGGGAATTTAATCGAACCTTCGTCAACTTTGGTATTGGCAGGAAATGGTATATAAACGGGGCCGCGAATTGCGGCAACTTTAGTTGGCGGGTGGGAGCCGAAGCCGGCGGCCGTTATGGAAGCGGTAATGTCGAATTCCTGGAAATTCAAAAACGCTCGGACACCTTAGGCGGGGTCTATGTTTCGCTCGGTTCGGATGCCGAGATTCCTTGCGGTTGTTGCACCTTCTGGGGAGGCATTCGCACCGAATGGGCCTACACTTGGTCCGACATCTTGCAACGAACAGATGCGGATGTGGAGGAAATCCTCCTAATGTTCACCGCAGGTATTCGCTATTAAGATTCCTCTCCGCCCCTATCAAACCGGCTGCAAGACTTGTAAACTTACCGACTGGACATAGTCCTTTACTTTTTCCCGGTATTCTCCCATATGCGGAGCTGCCAAGTGGGCTCGCAAAGCATCCAAGCTTTCCCATCTCTCAACGATAGTAACCACAGAATCCCGAAGCGGAATTTGCCTTTCCAAGCCGGTATCAACATCCATCGTCGGCCCATATTCCAAACACCCGTCTTCGGCATGGACCTTCGGCATCAAGCGATGAAACTCTTCCAAGAACGCTTGGCGTTTTCCCTCATTCAAAGATACGGTGGCGATGACATGAATCATGGAAATCCCCCGGTTAAAGATTTTGCTGTTTGTACAAGGTATTAGAATAGCAAACGAGCCCCTTCATTAACCGGCGATCTGCTGATAAGACCTCATCGCCCTTCGTCATAGTCCCCCCCAACCTCCCTCTTAGTGACGAATGACAAGCCACCGCTTGACCCGTCAGTTGACGGCGGGATTTAAGCCAATGAAAGCCAATCGAGGATATTGGCTTGGTTTGCCAACGGAAGTCAACGCTCAACCGGAGATGGGCAGGAATTGGCATTCATTGGCAATAGTTCTTCTTCAAATCTAATTTCCGGCCATACAAACTAGACTGCCATCCTTTAACGCCAAGTAAAGCTTTCCATTTGCCGCGGCAAGCCCATCGAACACGGTAGGAGCAGGCAGGGGATATTGGGCCAATTTCGTCCCGTCCACCACCGATGCGGCGTAAAGGATACCGCCTTTTTTTCCTGCCCAAGCTGCGGTCACCTCTTCGGGGTTTTTTAACTTCAAGGCCTGATTTCCCCTTCCATATATTTTGACCAGATCAGGGGGTCCGGAAGCAAACACGGCCTTCTTGGAAACCGCCAAACCGGTGGCTAACAAGGGGATCTGTTTGGTCCAGTTATATTTGAATCCGGCCTTGGGAACGCGTTTGCCCTTTCTTTTTTTGCCTTTGCCGTTACCGGCCGCCTTGTTTTGTTGGAAAACGGTTTTTCGATCCACCGAGAAGAGCTGATAATTTTCACCACCTCGCCATTGGCCGGTGTTGCCGCCATTGTATTTGTCCCGCCCAAAGCCAAAGATGGCGTCGGTGTTGTAGGACAGGATTCGACCCGAGGGAACGGCATTGCCGACTTTCCACCAACCGCTCCAATGCGATTGAAAATGGTCACCAAACACCCAATAAGCCCGGTGCCACCAAAAATCATCCAGAAAACCAAGCGGGGAAAACAAGTGCACGCCGGAGCCCGTTTCATCCCCTTTCTCAAAATCCAACTTTACATGCCGCATGTAAATGCCGTCTCCATCCGCCAGCAAAATATCCGTCAATGCCCCTCGTACATCTCTGCCACCGCCGGAAGGTTGTTTTCCTTCAGGAGTCGGACTGTATATGACCGTGTGAGAAATGACTTTTCCTGTCTCCGGCTTTAGGCGATAGAGGTGGATGCCGCCGTCCAGGTAAGAGGACCGGCCGGCTGCGATTTTCAATTCGCCTTTGTGGACTAGGACGCTGCCATGAACGGGCCAAGCAGATGCCAACTGTCCTTCATTGAGAATAAGGCGATCATTAGGGGCAGCTTGAAATCGCCATGCCAATTCACCATCCTTTGCCCGTACGGCGTAGACCCAACCATCCGCCGAGCCAAAGAAGACGGTACCGGAATGAATTGTCGGGGGCGAATCAATGCGGCCGCCGGCTGTAAAGGTCCACAAGGTTTTCCCGGACTCGGCATCCAAGGCAAAAAGCGTATGGCGATCGATTGCGGCGACATAAACCCGCTGGTTGGCACAAACCACAGCGGAAAGTCGGCCGCCGATTATTGCCTGCCACTTTATCCCTTGAGGAATCCCGACAGCTATCGGCAATGCACCGGTTCGCCCGGCTGTTGCTCGGAAAGTGGGCCAGTCGTCTTTGCCAACCGGCTCTTCTTTGATTTTCCCGAACGCCGGGCCTTTTTCTAGAAGCGGTTCTTGGTTGGATTTCCGGGGCTGTTTTCTGGTTGCCGACAACGCAGTGATGCCGATCAACTTCGACTTCATATTGCAGGCACACGAGTTCGGCGGAACGTAGAGTAACCCATTAGCCGGAAGAATGCCGTACTGGCAAGTCCCGCGGACCCAATCGTTATCCCAAATTTCTCCCTTTTCAAAATCCAGAATCTGCACACCCATCTGACCCAGCATCAGGAATTGTTCTGTGGCTTTATTCCGATAACAGCGAGCATGCATATAGCCGCGATGGGGCGTTATTTGTTTCTGAACTTTTCCGGACATTGGGTCAAGAGCCACTCGTTTGCCTTTCTGGGCTATCCACAACGAATCACCGACCAAATGCATATCCGGGGGAGAATTGTAACCCTTGGAAGTGGAAGTTGACCAAAGCAGTTTTCCTGAATCTACGGCATAAGCATGAGCGACTTTGAAATCGGCGGCATATACTGCTTTGTCTCCAACCAAAAGGGAGGGAGATTCCCACTGCATTTCCCCATTGCGAATTCTGTTTGAAGAAGACTTTAGCTGGGCCGTAAACTTGGCTTCCCATTGCTGCTTGCCTGTATTTGCATCAAAACACAAAACTCGAGTGGGAGTCTGACAAAATAGCCGGCCGTCCTTTAATGCCATGTTCTCGAAAACCAACTCTTTTATTTCCAGCGACCAAACCTTTTCTCCATTTTCCGCATTTACTTTCTGAAGCTTACAATTCCGTTGGAT
>CAZPPD010000653.1:0-3925 GCA_964588185.1 uncultured Alcaligenaceae bacterium
AATGGTCTGCCCGCGTTTCTGTCCGGTTTCCACGATTCCGGTGAACCAATGCGGTCGGCCTAACAATCCAGTCGCCGCCCGCACATCGCCTTGCTCCAATAATCCCCGGATCCGGCTGCTGGAAACCGTCTTTCCGCCTTGTTCCATCGGAGCAACCAGAACAAATCCAATCCCTGCTTCCCGGCAATAGTCCTCCAGCGTTTCAACTGTCCCTTCCCGGTTACGGCCAAAACCGAAATTAAATCCGGGAACGATGGTTTTGGGTTGCAGTTTGTCTTGAATCACCCGGTCAAAGAAATCCCGGGCTCTTAATTGCAACAATTCCCGGTTGGTTCGCAAAATCAGAACGAAATCGGCCCCGTGCTTGCGGAGCAGTTGAGCGCGGCGAGGGACCTCCGTTAACAACGGGGGAAATTCCTTGGGACGCAATAGTTGTAAAGGGTGGGGGTCAAATGTTAACACCACGGCAGGACCGGAAACCTGTTTGGCTTGGTTGTTTAGTTCTTGCAGCAAAGTCTGATGCCCAAGATGAACCCCATCAAAGTTCCCAATGGTTAGAGCACCTTCTCTGCAGGAAATCCCCAGCGGTTTATCCCAGTCCATCCAAACAACTTGGTCAGCCATCTATGGTTTCTTTTGCAAATAGGGAAGCATTCGGAGATCTAGAGCGTACTCAAGGTAGCGAAAAAAGGGGGCTGGTACCATTTAGCCGAAACGGGCGAATTGTGCTTTGCATTTAAATGTACCTGTCCCCTTTTTCCGCCGCCTTGAGTATCGCTTACCTCATTTTACGGTTGCCGGAGGGTATTTGTAGGCGGGTCCGAGCCGAATCAACTCCTCGGCATAACTCACGGATTGTTTGCCTGAGGGAAAAAGGCAAGCTATGTTTTTTTGGGATTATTTCCTTGATCTTAGCCATAATCTTTTTCGACTGAAGGAACTCCCATGATATCTCCCCAACAATTCTCCCAGCAGCGTCCTTATCGAGCCAAAAAATTTGGTCCGCCGTTGATATTGTCCTTACTAATTTTGCTTACCTTGGCCAATTCAGCAATCGTAGGGGCGGAAAAAGAACAGACTTCGGTTTGCCGCAGCACTCCGGCTGTTTTAGCTCCCCCGGCAAGCATTGAAAGCTTCCTCCGCGGGGCAATGGGAAATCGCACTCGCATGATCCAGGTGGGACTGGTGGCCGTGGCCATCGGCATCATGATTTTATTGTGGGGAAAATCAAAATAAACTCGGTCACCTTTGGAATACATTTAAAATCCTGAATCTCGGTAGGGGGATGTTTATGTCTTTTTCAAGCAGTCAAATTTCCATGGAATGGGATAATGCGGCCTTGCCCGAAGCGCCGACCGCCCCGGAAACCTTGCAGGAAGCAGGGCTGAGTCTGGCCTTCTTGTCCGACTTGTTGATGCGGACGCTCTATGTCAATGGAGCCATGCTCGGCATAGATTTGGCTCGCTCGGTTTGCTTGCCGTTCAAAGTTATTGAAGAAGCCCTTAAATTCCTCAAGGATGAGAAATGCGTGGAAGTGGCCGGAGGGGACTTGATCGGCCGGGTCAGCTATAAATTTTCGCTGACGGAACTGGGCCGCAAACGGGCCAATGAAGCCATGAAACAATGTGCTTACGTTGGTCCCGCCCCCGTTCCGATTGAAGACTACATCGAACAAACCTACCGCCAAGCAGTAACCGGCATTGATGTCAGCCCGGAGCCGTTGCGGTCCGCCTTTGCTCATTTGGTCATTCCCGAAGAACTGTTCAACGCCGTCGGTCCTGCCGTGGTCAGTGGAAAGTCCATCTTCATTTATGGGCCACCGGGAAATGGAAAAACCTCCATTGCCCGCGCGGTGGGAGACTTCATGAACAACACCGGGGGAGAAGTCTATGTCCCTTATGCGTTCATGGCGGAAAACAGCATCATCACCGTTTATGACGAAGCGGTCCATAAAGCCGTGGATGGGGATGTCAACGATCGCCTGGAGGACAACGAGGCAACCATCCGCCGGTTGTTGAACGCCGGCACTGTGGACCCGCGCTGGGTCCGCATCCGCCGTCCGGTCATTGTGACCGGGGGTGAATTAAACCTGGAGATGTTGGACCTGCGGTTCAACTCCGAAGCCAATTTTTATCAAGCCCCTTTACACGTCAAAGCAAACGGCGGTATTTTCCTAATCGACGACTTCGGCCGCCAACTATGTAGTCCCAAGGAATTGCTCAACCGCTGGATTTTACCCTTGGAAGACCGCCACGACTTCTTGACCGTTGCTTCGGGGAAAAAATTTGAGATTCCTTTCGAGCAGTTAATCATCTTCTCTACTAACCTTGATCCTGCCGATCTTGTCGACGATGCCTTCCTTCGCCGGATTCGCCATAAAGTGGAGATTAAAGCTCCTGTTCGCGAAGTATATGAAAAGATTTTTGCCGGAGTCGCAAAACGTCTGGGAATGAACTCCGACAAGGAAGCGATCGATTACTTATACGAGCGCTACTACAGCGGCGACCGAAATCCCCGGGCCAGCGATTGTCGAGATCTGCTGGAGATTGTGCAGTCAATATGCCGATTTCGTAGACAACCGGTTCAATTAACCAGAGACCTCATGGTGGAAGCAGCCGCCACATTCATTTGTGAATTTTAACCGGGTTTTCTATTCGACGACTCTTATCTTGGTAGCTGAATTTACACAAGTTCAGGATGGAAGAAGGCACTGAATTCTTGTGAATCCAACTACCAATCCTCGGCAACAAAAGAAGGTGGACAATGGATTGTCGCAAATGGCTACTGGTGTTGGTTGGACTCAGCCTATCCTGTGCAGGTTGCGTTACCACTCGAGATAACGGGACCACGGAAATTGGATTTGGCGGCTTTCTGCGCAATCCGTTCGGCCAGGACAAAAAAACCAAACGCAAACCGAAAGCCGAAACTAGTATCGCTTTTGCCAGGATTCAAGAAAAAGCAGCCGCCGATCGCAAATGCAATCCGGTGACACGAGAGCGGGTCCTGGAGGATGCTCGAAGTGCCTATTCTCTTGCATTGGAAGTTGAGCCCAAGAATGTTGAGGCGAGTACCGGTTTGGCCCGAGTTTATGCCAATCTGGGCGACAAGGAAAAAGCTTTTTCCATCTTCAAGAAAAGCCTGGAACATCAGCCCAAGGAATCGAAGATCTGGTTCTCTTTGGGAATGTTCTACGGGCGAGAGAAAAAATTCGACTTAGCCATCCAAAGTTTCCGCAAAGCCGTGGAATTCTCTCCTGAGGATCGCACTTATATAACTACCTTGGGATTGTGTTTGGCTCGTGCAGGCCACGTAGATGAGAGCGTGAAAGTGCTCTCGAGAATCCACGGAAAGGCCAAGGCCAATTACAAAGTCGCTCGCATGATGAAGCACGTTAAACGCCCGGACTTGGCTCGGGAGCACTTGCAAGTTGCTCTTCGCCATAATCCTCACTTAATGGAAGCCCGCAAAATGATTGCCCAGCTGCAGGCTCCCAATAATCGAAACAGAAATGTGGCCCGGATTCAACTTCCGCCGGACCAACGGGCTACGATCGATCCCAACATCCAACCTGCCGGTTATTAGAAAGTGATAGTAGGTCGGGTCTTCAGCCGTTTGTAGGCCGGACCAAGAGTACTTTTCTATCCGCCCACTTATTCTGGAATCCTCTCATTCCCTCCGATTTTTGATATACCTATATTCAGGAAGTTTTTAGGTCGGATCTCCAGGCCCGACCAAGAATTCTTTCCGGACAGCCTTATTCAAACGAATCCAAAAACGGGATCTCGAAAGAAACCCTATTTACAGGAGCAAATTTACGCCGCAATGACTGCTACTGCAAAGAAATACACCGCCCAAGATATTACCGTCCTTGAGGGACTGGAACCCGTTCGCAAGCGCCCCGCCATGTATATTGGTGGGGTTGAAA
>CAZPPD010000654.1:0-3924 GCA_964588185.1 uncultured Alcaligenaceae bacterium
AATTGAGTCGCGGCTTTCGCTGATTTCTTAGTTTGCCTGCAAATCCCAAAGATGGAAAAAGCCCGAATCGGTCCCGTAAGCTACTTTGTTTCCTTGTTCTACCAGCGGGGAAAGCGTCGTAACTTTCGTGGCTTCCGAAGCTGCTTGTTTGGCGAAGGTTTGCGTCCCGGAGTTTACATTCCAGCCAATCAAGAACCCGGCAGTCGTGGAGCCTATCAACATGGAGCCTTCGGCGGTAAAACGAAAATCAGTCATGAATCCCAATCGCAGATCCTTGTTGAAAATAAACTGGTGCAACTGAGCTCCCGTCATGGAGTCCTTGACAACGACCCCTTTGAGGGCCGTGGCAATGGCCGCCTTGTCGCCCTGGGGGGAAAGTGCCACCGGCAATGCTTCTCCGGAATCCTCGAACTCCTGGATTTTGCTTTGCGATTGCAGATCCCAAATTTGGATTTTGTTGGGATCGCCGTTGAAGCGGATAATGGCACGATTGCCATCCGCGGACAGGGCAATGCGGTTAATGCCCACGAATTCCTTGAATTCGTCCTTCACCGGCGGCCGGATTTCCAGTCGTTTACTGACCTTGGCGATACTCTTTATGTTAGGTTCGCCGGAGGTTTTCTTCTGGTTAGACCCTTTGGGACTTTTCTTGGAAACTACACCACCGGAAAAATCATTATCCGAAGAGTCCGAAGCATCATCTTCCTTCTTGGTTGACTGGCTGGAACAACCGCTCAATAAAAGGACCAAGCCAAAAATAATGGCACATCCTCCTATCTGTCCGGTTTGCCAACTGCTGAAGATATCGCGAAAATAACTATGGATATTCATGATCGGTCTCCCGGTGAAAAACTGAGTGGAGAATTAGCTGCTTCGTTGACTATATCTTCCTGAGAAAATCACATCTACCAAATTAAGCCATGCCCCGTTTTGTAATTCTGGAACATGACCACCCTCACTTGCATTGGGATCTAATGCTTCAGGTCGGGCACATCCTGAGAACCTGGAGGTTGGCCAAGCCGCCACAAGCTGGGGTAGCGATCATGGCAGAATTGATCTCTGATCACCGCATTCGCTATTTAGACTATGAAGGACCCCTTAGCAATAACAGGGGGCAAGTCCAACAATGGGATAGCGGGACTTATTCGGATGAAATACCGGCGAATATTACCGGTATCGGTAAACTGGAAATTCAACTGCAAGGGAATAGGATAAAGGGGAAGTGTGTTCTGCACCGGGAAGAATACAACCAATGGCTTTTCCAGCTTCTCGACAAAGAGCCCGATTAGTAAGAGACTTTTTCCTTTCGGGTCAACATGGTCAGCAAAGCCTGTTTCCTTCCGGATTCTTGCCACTGCCGCCACCACTCCTCGAAGTGCAAGCGCTCCCTGGGCATCCGCTCTTCGTGAAATCGAAGTAATAAATCCAGGAAAAGCTGATATCGTTTTGTTTCTTGGGGAACCAACAACTCAACCTTTTCCTGCAAAAACCGAATCCGGCGGCAAGCTTCATAACTATCATTTACCCGGCCCAAGATTTCCTGCATCTCTTCTACTGCCGAGTAATGGATCTTTTTGAAATCACTTCCGAAACAGCCGGCGAAGATCTCCATGGCATAGCGAAGCTTTTTGCCGATGATGCGGACCTCGTGCAGGTTTTCGATGTCGTTTAAATCGCGGGCAAAAGCAATTTCCAATTGGTCCAATTGTGCTTGAATCGCTCGAGCAGCGACTTGGCCCAGAGAATGTTCCCCTTTGCTTTGTTGGAGAGAATCGAGAACTTGATTTACCAGGGGATCAAAAACCAGGGAATACCCGGAAACCGATCTTTCCAATAATTCTTGAGCGTTTAAGCGTTGGCCGACCACAAAACCCAAGAGAAAATCCAATCCGGGTTTGAGGTCCGGTTTAGGATTTTGGGCGGTTTCTTTCTGAAGTTCTTCCAGGAACACATCCCAATCACGGGCCACACCCGCATTTTGGCGAAACTTTTTCAGCTCCCTCCGGGTTTTCCGATAGATCTTTTTGGGAAGACAATCGGCAAAAATATCCAATGCTGCCTGCGCACGTCGGGTGCTCACTCGCAACTGGTGGATGTGTTCCGGATTTTTCAGAGGTTTTTTTAAGGACTGGGCAAGGAAATGACGGACAACTTCCAAGCGCACCGAGAGAACTCTACGGGCAGCTTCGGGGACCCGCATCTTGCCCTTTAAGCCACTAATCCATTTGCCCGCAGCCAAAGTCTTCACTCCTGAAGGTTGGGAAACATCCCCCACGGGAGTTCTCCTTTTCCCACAAATGCCAGGACCGTTTGGCGGGCGAACCGAGGGAAACGGCTTCCTGAAAACCCAAAGTGTAGGCCTCACATTTCGGGCAGGGTTGGGTCGTCAGGTCTAATTCCAAATACAAAGAGGGCGGAGGGTAAGACTTCCACTTGCCTCCACAATTATAGCAAACAATATTCATTGGTTCGACATCCTACTCTCGGTCTTCCAGACTGGCTGAACCACTGCTGTGTAAGCAATATCTCTTAAAGAGAGGTTTGGTTTTAAAAAGATAGATTCCTAAATCCGTAAAACCAAGGAGTTATTTGGAAACAAAATAAGATAGTCAAAATTTTTAAAACAAATAAAAGGGCGAGATAATTTAAAAACATAAACCATCAGCTGAAGAGGAAAGATCAAATATACTAGAATCCCAAAAACAATCAATGAGTTTTTGTTGAAGAAAAGCAAAATGGAGCAAAATGGCACGAGTTACCAGAAATGCATTCTTTATTTTATCATTTTTCCTTAACAGGAAGTTTGGGTAGTTTGCAAAGGAAATAAGATTTGAGGGGAATTGCCACAGAAAGATGTTGGGCTTAGTGACATTCGAATTCCATTTGGCGGTTGGTATAAGGGTTTTATAACCGCTTAATCAATGAAACTTTTTTGGAAAGCCACCATGATGGAAAACGAAACCCGATTTCCGGAACCTTCCGTGCATATCAACGGAGAGCATCTTGGAGTCGGCAATGGTTTGTTAATGCTGATTCGAGAATTCACGGAGAATTTAGCCGAGGCTTCCATCGTTGCCGTCTCCACAAAGGAACCCACAGTGGAACATGACCTGCCGCCTTGGTGCAAAATCATGGGCCACAGTTACCTGGGAGCAGGCAACGGAACCGTTCCCACTTACTATTTCCAAATCGGCAAACACCGCCTGCAATCTACCACCGAAAAACCTGATTGGGGTATTCGTCTCCCTCAACACCAAAGTGGCTCAATCAGTTCCCAGGATTGGCTGGTCGGCCGCGTCGGACAGATTCCGGAAACCGCATCCACAACCACCGGCTTCGCCCCGAGAGGATCAGTGGTCGAACCCGGAGTTCCGCCCTTCGCTTTCCAAATTAACGAACGCGACAAAGTCTGGGCCAATGAAGTTACTGCGCTCTACGAACAAGCCACCGCCAACCAATGGGATGCTTCGCGGGACATACCATGGAACCAACTCCCACCACTGCCGGACCCGCTGGAGAAAGCGGTCTGCCAGCTCATGACTTTCCTCACTGAGAATGAATATTCCGCCCTTTATGTCCCTGCCAAGTTCGTTCCGCAAATTAACCCGAACTACATTGAGGTTGTCCTGTTCTTATCCACGCAAATGGTGGATGAAGCCCGCCACATTGAAGTCTTCACCAAGCGGGCTCTTGCCAATGGTGGCGGCCTGCAATATTCGGCCCTGTCCACGCAACAAAGCCTCAAGACCCTCTTCGACCAACACGATTTCACCAGTTCTTCCTTCTTGCTGTCGGTTATGGGAGAGGGAACCTTCCTGGACCTGCTCCGCTTCATTGAGATCAACGCCCCGGACCCCGTCACTGCCGAAATCTGCCGCAGAGCCCGCGCCGACGAAACCCGCCACGTCCACTTCGGAATGGCCC
>CAZPPD010000655.1:0-3919 GCA_964588185.1 uncultured Alcaligenaceae bacterium
CCCACGCTGACATTCACATCAATGTTTGAAGAACCATCCAGCGGATCAAAAATCACGGCATATTTAGCATTGGTAGATTGATTGTGGACCGTGATCGGCTGGTCATTTTCTTCCGAAGCCAAAATCCCAATACTTTCCCGCATGGCCAAGCAATGTTGCAGGACTTCATTGGAATAGACATCGAGCTTTTGCTGCACCTCTCCCTGGACATTCACGTTCCCATGCGTTCCAAGAATATCCGTCAAACCGGCTCGGCGAACCTGAGCCTGAATCATTTTGGTGGCCAGAGTAATGCCGCTGAGCAACCAAGAGAATTCTCCCGAAGCTCCGGGAAACTGCTTTTGATCATGTAAAATGTGCTGTTGGACTGTTGTGTACGGGTGATTGCTTTCCATTGGATTCCTTTGACGAAACGGGCGTTAGACAATTTTAACTCCCCCATACCGACGGTCATCTGCAAAAGCAAGGAGTTCTCCGGATTTGTAGAGGGCAGCCAATTTTACTGCTCCGAAATACATATCCCGCTCCGGAAACTGGCGCACAGAAAATTCCCTGGCAAGTAATTCCGTGGCAATTCCGGGCTCACATTGAACGCGCAAACTCTCTTCCAAAGGTTCTACGTGAAGGCGAGGAGCTAGTATTGCTTCTTGGGGATGTTGCCCGCCCAAGGCATAGTTTGCCCAGAATTGAGCGATGGCGGTGGTAATCCGGCTGGCACCCGGCGACCCAAAAGCCAACTGGTTTCCCTGTTGGTTCCAGGCAAGAGTAGGAGCTGTATTGGAGATCAAGCGCGAGCCGGGTTTACCGGCATGGAAACCCTGGGGGTTGAGTTCCGGTTCACCCAGGCTGTTATTACAAGCGATACCTGTGCCAGGAATGTTGATTCCCGAGCCGTAGCCACTGCTCATGGTCATCGCCACCATGCCCCCGTCGCCGGTCACGACCGAAAAGTGGGTTGTACTCGGGGATGCAAGAGCAGATAATTTGCCGCGTAATAAATCTTCCGATAACAACCGTTGGGCGTCGCCGGCTTCCAGCAAAACTCCGGATAATTTGCTTTCCCTTAGCTCCAACAGATGGCGCTGCACACGAGCCTGCAGCAAGGCTCGGTCTTCGGGAGAGGCATCATCCCGCCAATTTTGCTCCAACAATTTCACCAGCACCCCTAATGCCGCACCACCCACTGCGGGAGGAGGATTCAGGACTAATTCAAAACCGGCCGAATTGAGCACCAGAGGAGTCCGGACGGCAGCACGGTAGGAAGCAAGATCCTCTCGGGTGATAAACCCACCGTTTTCCTGCATTTCCTTAACAAAAGCAGCGGCCAAGTCCCCTTGGTAAAGGGCGCGTGCACCTTCCTCTGCAATGGCTTGGAAGGTTTGTTCCAATCCGGGGATTTGGGCAATATCGCCATCCTGGAGTGGTTGGCCATTCCTAAAGAAACATTCTCGACTTGCCGGTTGCTGGAAATATAACGATTCGCCGGACATTCTCAACCAGCGGGCGCAGGTCGGCTCCACCGGACAACCTATGCGGGCCAGTTCCAAAGCAGGTTGGACTATTTCCGGCCAAGGCAGTGTCCCATGGCGTTTCCAAGCCGTTTCCACAGCTGCCAACATACCCGGGACAGCAACCGAAGCGTGGCCGGCCATGACGTCAATTCCATCGCCATAGGGAATATGAACCAATCGCCACGCCTCCGATTGGTTGAATGGGGCTTCTGGGATAGTGGGAATGGCATCGGCTCCTTCAATCAACTCCGGGGCTTTCCCCGGCATGCGAATCATGCAAAAGGCGGAACCTGCCAGGGAACACATCAACATTTCCGATACGGTGGCTGTCAACGCCGCCGCCACGGCTATGTCGACTACATTGCCACCCAACTCGGCAATTCTCGCACCCGCACCGGCGGTTAAAGGGGAATCGGCTGCAATAGCTGCTCGCAATTTGTTGCTCATTCTTTACGTCACCAATTCTTTCAGTACCAATGCTTGGGTAAATATGAAAGTTTCATGCCAAATTATATCTAGGGAGTGAAATCTTTTGGGACCGGTGTGATTCAAGATTGTTGGCACATCCTTTGCCTAACAAATTGATACCGAGAGGTCCTTTCCAAAGCAAAAAGGAGCTGATCATGTTGTCTACTATTCGGATCCTGATCTGGATCGCCCGCTTGTTAGCCGTTTGTTCAATGAGCATGCTGGTGCTGTTTGCCATTGGCGGGTTTAACCCACCTCTAAAAATGACCCTTCAAGAAGCTACTCTCTTTTTATTCTTTCCCGTGGGAATTTGTGCGGGAATGCTGTTGGCGTGGCGCTGGGAATTGTATGGCGGGACTCTGACTGTGCTATGTTTGCTCATGTTCTATGGATTGCATGTGCTCTTTGGGCACAGCTTTCCAAATGGTCCCTGGTTTTTGATCTTTGCCTTCCCGGGATTTTTATTCTTGGGAATCGGGCTTTTTGCCCGGCGTCAATCGGTAGCTAAATAGCGGAACACCGGGTTTCAAACTGATTTCCAATCCTTTTTCAATTCCCTGAACCTGCATGGTAGCAAGCCGTTTCACCAACGCGGTAATGATTGCGTTTCCACACCTGTTAGATTAATGTTTTCCAAGATTACCCTATCCACTGCTCTACGGATTCTTCCTCAAAAACTTTCCTTTCTTGTCACAAATGGGCTTCTTCATCCTATTAGCGGGTGAGAGGCCTCAATAGCAATCAAACTTCAACCATCCACAGAAAGGAAAGACCATGATTGCAAAACAATTTACATTAAGCTTGGTTTCCATTCTCGGCATGACCTTGGGAATGGCATCGGTTGGCAAAGCAGAGGTGGTAAACAACGGGTTCCTCAGTTCTTTCGACAAAAAATCTCCCTACCGCGCCGGTGCTTATGAGGAGGTACATGGCGTGAGATTGGTGGCGGGACAAACTTATGTGATCGACCTGATGAGCAACCAATTCGACCCGTACTTGTATTTGGAAAACAGCCAAGGCCGCATCCTTATGGAGGACGATGATAGCGGCAAGGGCTTGAATTCCCGATTGATTTTTACACCAACCCGGAGCGGAACCTACCGAATGGTAATCACCTCCTTCGGCAGTCAACAAACCGGAAACTTTACCCTTCGAGTCAGTCCCTGATTTTAATCGTGACCCCAAATAGTCAGCAGAGGAGAGGCAAATTATGAAAGCGTTTATTATTTCAACCATGATCGGATTGGCATCGCTGTGCTCCGTACCAAGTGCTCAGGCACAATTCTTGGACCTGCGGCACATGGTGCAAAATAATTTAAATTACGATCACAATTTCCATCAATGGGCTTGGAAACGAAGCGTACAACTTGCCCGCCAGATCCCCAATAATGTGCAGTTGCCATTTAACGCCGGAACCCTGGCAGAGGCCAATCGCCAAACCAACTTGGCTTACGGCCGCTACAACCAAACTCAGTATCTCAATAGCCGGAGAACGCATCAAGCAATTGGTAATTGGACCCAAGGTGCGATTCGAGGCACGGGGACATATTACAACCCGTCCACCGGCACTACTCATCAACTACCTTGGACTCACTCCGGCTATTATCAAGGGAATTATGGTAACTACGCTTATCCCGGTCACCTTCGGCATGGATATGGACGAAATCTTTATCCCTACTGATCCTGGGCATTAGCTCATCCTGGTTGTTTCGCCTTTTCAGGGCTTTCGTCTCCTTTTGGTTTTACCCAGGGCATCGCTTTGCGGCTATCGCCGCATCGCTCTGCCCTGGGCTGATTTGTTTGGCCCTTTCCGGGCAATCAAAACTTAAAATTTGGAACTGACCTGCAAATGCTGCTTCTTATCAACACCCAAATCACGGATGCCGGGCTATGAGGTTGAACACTTTCTGCGTACAAAGATGACTGGACTTCTTTCGTTG
>CAZPPD010000656.1:0-3919 GCA_964588185.1 uncultured Alcaligenaceae bacterium
GCCGTTCCGAAGAGGGGGTATCACCGGTTCGAACTGCAGATTTGATGGACGGCAGAGAATAGCTGTTCTCAACCAGCTGAGTCACCTCCTGTAATGGGACTTGCAGGTTGCGGTAGATATCATTGTTGAGGGCCTTCAAAGGCGAGATGTAGAGGACTTGCACTCCTTCGGGCAGGGGATTTTGCCGCCACAGGTTATCCAAACAAGCGAGGAAGGCAGCCAAGGTTTTTCCTGACCCGGTGGGGGCCAGGATTAAGGTGTTTTCCCCGTTGGCAATAGCCGGCCACCCTTGTTCCTGGGCGGGAGTTGGATCTCCCATGCGGTCCCGAAACCAGTTGCGAACGGGTGGGAGAAATAGGTCCAGAACTGAGGATCTTTTTCGGCGGGACAATACCAGTTGCCTTTCTTAGTGTTTAAGGCTCCTTCCTTTAGATTTATGTGGACAATTGTTTATTATAGCTAAGGTAGCTTGATTTTCCTGGGCAAGTTGGGAAAAAAAACGACCGGGTTGTCCGGTCCGGCCTTGGCTGGCAATAGAGTAGGTGAACGCATTAAACAAAACCAAACTTTAGCCAACCAAGCAAAAAGGAAATCACGATGAAACGAACTTTGATCACCGCTGTTGCTGTTATTTTTGGCGCCGCTGTTGCCAACGAAGCTCAAGCTTATTATCCCAAAACCGTCCGCGAAAAATATACCGTCCACGTTCATAAACGGGTTACGGTTGGGGTTACCACTCCTACTTTCCCGGTTGGGGTATCTCCAGTAACCACCGTACTTCCGACTCCGGTTAGTGGTTATGGGACCCCGGGCTTTGCGGGACCTGGTTTTGTTGCTCCAACCTACGGTGTGATGCCGGCCACCCATTTTGGTTCGACTTCAGCAGGATACTCTGCCAGCTATTCTCGCGAAACGACTTACGCAATCCCCAAAACCAGCCGAGTTCCAACTCGACGTCATACAAGACTTCCTGGTCGTGGGATTCGATAAAGCGAAGTAATAGTTTGCTGATAAATGAGAGCCTCTTCCCGGGTAGAAGAGGCTTTTTTTATTATTGAGGTTTTACTCGGGCTGAAAAGCGATGAGGTTCCCTTCCCCAGATTTCCCAAAGACGATACATTTCACAAAACCGATCTCTTTTCAAGTCCGAGGAATTTCAATGACTGAGAATGGAAGCCAATCCAATCCGCCGGTTTCTACTCGCGAAAAATTTGCCCCGGAGCTTCCAACATCTACGACGGTTCCCCCCGACCAACAGGGTCTTCCGCAAGCCCTACCGGGTGCTACTCCAGCTCTTATTTTGTTGCTGGTTATCAACTTGTTCAACTTCATGGACCGGCAAGTATTAGCAGCCGTGGAACCGGAGATAAGCAAAGAAATCCTAACTGTAAATGGCAAACCGATTCCTCTTCAGGAATTTTGGTCCGGCCTGCTGGCTTTCGCTTTCCTGGCAACGTACATGTTTTCTGCTCCGCTATTTGGATTTTTAGCCAACAGTATTCGCCGTTGGACGTTGGTTGGATTTGGTGTCATTTTCTGGAGTATTGCCATTCTTGCCTCCGGATTGGACTGGGTTTTGTTGCTGGGGGTTGGAATAGGGATTGCCTATTGGATATTACTGGTCACCCGTTGCCTGGTTGGGGTGGGGGAAGGGGCTTACGGACCAGTGGCACCTACCATGATTGCCGATCTCTACCCGGTTCGCATGCGCGGGATGGTCATGTCGCTGTTTTACTTGGCGATTCCCGTCGGCTCGGCTCTGGGCTATGCCCTGGGAGGATTGGTAATCAAATCCGGACTCAGCTGGAGGTGGGCATTTTATTTGGTGGTTCCGCCTGGTGTTCTTCTCGGCCTCATCTGCTTCTTCATGCGAGAACCGCCGAGGGGAAAAACCGATGGCATCCAAGAGGCGGATACCTCCGAAAAGCAGCATTTCAAAGTAACCCGGCAGGATTATTATGACTTGTTCCGCATCCCTTCTTACACCTTGAATTTACTGGGCATGACCTGCCTGATGTTTGCTATTGGCGCGATCGCCTACTGGATGCCAAGGTATTTTGTGATCAAAAACGTTGGGGATATTGCCGGGATTGATCCCAGAACCTTCTTCGGCATCTTGCTGGCGTTGGCAGGACTTACCGCGACGATCCTTGGGGGAGTTGCCGGAGATATGCTTCGAAATAAGTTTTCCGGATCTTATTTCCTGGTCTCTACGATCGCCATGATCCTTGGTTTCCCAATGGTATTGCTGGCGATTTGGACTCCTTTTCCGTTTGCCTGGTTTTTCATCTTTCTTGGAATCTTTTGTTTGTTTTTTAATACGGCACCAACCAATGCCATTAATGTGAATGTCACCCACCCTGCAGTCCGGGGAACAGCCTTTGGAATCAATATCTTGCTGACTCACCTCTTGGGGGATGCCCTGTCCCCATCCTTAGTGGGATTGGTTTCCCGGCTAACGGCAGACGGGGTCGAGCCTAATCTCAATGTTGGTTTTATGCTGGTATCGATAATGATGTTGTTAGGTGGATTGTTTTGGATTTGGGGTTCGTTTTACCTGAAGAAGGATACCGATGAAGCTCCCACCCGGATTAGGGAGTTTACTCAGAAAGAGACCCAAGAATGATCCATTTCGGCCAAAGCTTAGGCTAATACTTCTCGCACAACCTCCCCTTCCGCAACCAGCGGGAAAGGTCTTCCCAAACGGTCGGGAATGGTTCGGTGCGGATCAATTCCCAACAAGTGATAGACGGTATGAAGAATATCTTTGGGATTGATCGGCCTCTCGGCCACATGAGCGGCCCGCCGGTCACTGCGGCCCACGACCTGACCTTTGGCCACTCCTGCTCCGGCCATCAGCATGCTATAGGCTTGCGACCAGTGACCGCGTCCATCGGATAAGCCATTGCGGCGTTCGGCAATGGGAGTCCGGCCATGTTCGGTCATACACAGCACCAATGTTTCTTCCAACATTCCCCTCTGTTCCAGATCTTCCAGGAGAGCGGCAAAAGTTTGATCGAAACCGGGGCATAATTCTCCGCTCAATCGTTGGGTCTGACGCTCATGAGTATCCCAGGCACCACAAGAGCGGCCGAACTCATCCCAAAAGACCGTGACCAATCGCGATCCGGATTCGACTAATCGGCGAGCCAGCAAAGCCGACTGGCCGAAAAGATGATAGCCGTAGGTTTCCCGAGTGGCAGTGGGCTCGCGATTCAAATCCAAGGCGTCGCGGAGGCGGGAGGATGTCATTACCGAAAGGGCTTGTTGGCGGCTACGGTCGAGGGTTTCTCCGGCCCGCGATTCGTCCAGATCTCGCCGCGTGGCATCCATTTGGGCGAGCAAATCCAGCCGTCCGGACAAGCGGTCCACGGTCAGTTCCGGAGCCATCCTGGTGTTGCGAATTTCAAATCGGAAATCGCGATTGAGGCCGCCGAAAGGATCTCCGGGACGATACGTTTGGGGGTTGGTGCCCCGGCCAACGAATTCTGCAACCACTGGGTTGTACCGTGGCCCCAAAAATCCGCCAAACAATCCGGCTCGTTGATGGGGATGAGAACGGGAGCTTTGTACCCAAGGCAGATGGACGACGCGGGGCATGGAAGGCATGCGCCGTTCGGGGTGATCGACGTCTTCCAGGTAATCCAGCACCGATCCTAAAAACGGCCAGTGGCGGGAATCATTGCGATTCAATTCCATGGGGATGTCTACCCGGTCAATGCCGGTGACGGCATAAGCCACGCCATGAATGGGGTGGGGGTGAGACATGGACCGGATCAGGGATACCTTGTTCAAGTTCCGAGCCAGGCGGGGGAGATGCTCACTGATGCGAACTCCGGGA
Organism: uncultured Alcaligenaceae bacterium; assembly: GCA_964588185.1. Taxonomy (GTDB): domain Bacteria; phylum Planctomycetota; class Planctomycetia; order Gemmatales; family Gemmataceae; genus CAZPPD01. Next base: position 3,842 of record CAZPPD010000656.1, read on the forward strand.
ACAGAAGTCGGGATGGTTCGGAATGGCCCGCGAATATCAACAGGGGCATCAGGCTTGGGATCAAAAGTATCCAGTTGG
>CAZPPD010000657.1:0-3918 GCA_964588185.1 uncultured Alcaligenaceae bacterium
GGCGTGGGTGCTCTACAGGGCGGTTTCGGCGGCTTTGGCGGTGGACAGAATGTTGGGAATGTTGGAAAAGGCGGCTTCAATAACGGCGGCGGTGTGGGTTTTGCCGGCAACCCGGGGATCAAAAATCCCCAAGGCAAGAACCCAAATCCCCAAGTCCCTAAGCTGACCTCCGATGAACTGCGGGCGAGCATCATGCGAGCTCTGAAAGGCCGCACTATTCGGGAGAAAATCACCGGCATGCAATACCTGGCCATGATGGCCAAAAGCCAAAAAATAGACCACCTCCATAATCACGAAGCGGAAACGGTTGCCGCCTATCTGCTGTCTATACAATCTCCCCAAGAATTTACGGCAGTTGCCCCCGCATTAAGTTCGCTGGGGCACCTCCGGGGAGTCTCCATTGCCTTGGCGGATTTTGTAGGGGAAAAATTCGCTTCTGCACCCAAGATGGAAGGCATTATCTCCGTCCTCCTGCGTAAAAAAGTTGATCTTGGGCGGGACCAAGGCTGGAAGACCAAAGCGCGGACCATCCTTCTAGAACACGCTCTGAACATGGGGGAAGTCGACCTCCAACCGGATGCGGTAGAGCGAATCATTTGTGACCTTTACAAAGAACAAGCCAACTTGATGGGTCATCAGATTCCCGAAGAAAAGAAGCGGGCATCCGAGATCCTGGAATCTTTGGTTCGATACAAAACCGAGGTTTTAAATCGGGATTTCTCACTTCCTAAGAAGGATCGCAACTACTTGAATCAAGTGAAAGAAGAAATAACTGCCGCTGACTTCATCGCCCAAAATGACCTGCAGAAAATGGTTTTAATGCAAAGAATTTGGCTTCAGCTATTGTCCATCGAAACTAAAAAGGCCGAACCGAAACACCAACAAGCTGCAAGTCACTTGGCACAGCAATTCGACAATGCTTGCCGCGAAGAAGATGACGTTGTCCGGCAAGTTTGGCTTGCCGAACGCCACATATTACAAATGTGGATGCTGCAGCTCAATCAGCCCATTATGATGGTTCGGAACTAGAGTCTTGCCACCATTGAATTTTTGGGGTGGCAAAACACTAGGGAAAGAGTACTCATTCGCCCCGAGGAACGATATGCTTCCGCGGTTAACATTTGTAGTCGTTCTGATCTGGATCTTCCTTGCCCCATTCTCCGCCTCTGCGGTCATTGTGGAAACACGTTCGGGAGACAAAATCCGGGGCCATTTAATTGAAAAAAACCAAGTCCGAGTGGTGGTTCGCCTGGACGGCCAAGAGAAAACCAAAACGATAGAACGCAATAACATCCTCAACATTGTCGAAACGGTCAACATCGTTCGCCTAAATGCCTTGGACCCAAAAGATCCCAAATCCTACCGCATCTATGCCGAAGAGTTAGCCGCCCAACGAAACGACCCCGAAGCTCGGGACATGGCCCTTCGTCTCTTCTTGATCGCTGCTTATCTGGACCCCCGCAAGCAAGGCTATAATTGCTTAATGCGGATGAGCAATCTCGCTCGAAATTCCGATGAAGCCCGCTCCTTCCGAGCCATGGCTTATTTGTTGGATCTCCTCCACGATAAATCCACCCTGGAAAAGAAATCCCCCGGTTCCGGCGGCAGCCGGGCTAGGGAGAAGTTCCTGCAAGCTTTGAATTTATTTCGCAGAGGGAAAACCAAAACCGCCCTGGAATTGGCGTCGGAAAAAGGCGTGGCCGATTATTTTTCTATTATCCCGGGGCTCTTGAGTTACCAAGAGTTTGTGCGAATTTGCAAGGAAAACCCCGAATGCTCCTGCAAAACCGGAAGGATCTTCTGCCGCAAATGCCTGGGGAAAAATCCACTTTGCCCGGCTTGCAAAGGCAAGGGCTGGAATTTCTGCAAGAAATGCAAGGGCAAACCTCGCTTCGTTCCCATCTCTCCCTTACAAGAGCGTTTGATGCTTCGGCTGGAACTGCTCTATGAAACAAATCCCGGCGGTAACCTAAATAGCTCCACAAAATCCCACGAGAAACGCTGGTCCCGCATTATTGCCAATCGCCAACTCCAACCGGTTCCGGTTCTGTCATTGTTTACGATCACCGAGTTCGATCCCAGGAATTGTGTCCATAAGAACGGGAAGTGGGTAAAGCCAGGATAGTCACCAGCCTCCCCGCTTAGGAAATCTTCTCGGGGAGACAAATCCTATGGGTCGCCGCGAATGGGGCTTACCCTGGGAAGCCGGGTATGACGCGTTGCTTCGGAAGTATCAAGAGGAAGAAAAAGCAAAAACGGTCCAAGCAAACAACAGCAGTCTGCGGCATCCAATGGCACTCATGGTCCAAAGAATTCGAGAAATATTCCGACCCAAGCAGAGGAGAAGTGTTGGTGGCCCGTCGAGAGACCCGGCTGAAGCGTCAGTCTCTTGCCCCACATGCGGCCAACCTCTGCACTGTATCGCTTTCGTCCCGTTCTAACCGACACTCCTCGATTCCAGCCTAAGGCACAGATAAATTGTTATTGAATTTCGGATGCGGAAATCGGCGTTGAACGAAAGGTTTGTGTTCGCAACCTAAGGCCCGACTCAAACCTCAATATGCTGCAGTTAGGTACAATTGGTGTCAAAGGTTACCAGGGGCATAAGTCGCTAACGTTGATTTGCGGGAACAAGTCGGTTAACAAACGGTTTTTCGTTTCTACTAAAGACCAGAAATCGGATCCCCGTGGTAGATATAGTGCGGCCGGTCGAGTTGATCGTGCCAGGCAACCGTTCGTGGCAGGCCCAGGGTTTCATAGATGGTTGCTGCCATGTTTTCCGGACGCTGGGGATTCAAACTTGGGTAGCCGCCTTGGGCATCCGATGCCCCTATGACATTTCCCCCCCGAATGCCGCCGCCGGCAAAGAATACGGTTTGCACTGGTCCCCAGTGATCCCGGCCCGGCAATTGGGCTCGGGGAATTTTGAAGATTCGCGGGGTGCGGCCAAACTCTCCGGCCATGACAATCAGCGTGTCCTCCAACAAACCACGCATCTCCAGATCCTCAATCAGGGCGGAAACTGCACGATCTGTGGGGGGAAACAGGAACTCACGAAGGTTGCGGAAAGCGGCTTCATGAGTGTCCCAGGCCTCGTTGTTTCCAAGATTGACCTGGACCAGCCGAACGCCTGCTTCTACCAGTTGCCTTGCCATCAGGAGAGACCAGCCGAAGGAATTGCGGCCATAGCGGTCTTGGAGACGTCCATCCGCAGAATGAACATCCAAGGCTTGATGGACCCGTTGGGTCATTAACATGGAAACCGCATTTTGGCGGTGGCGATCAAAATCCTGAACCTGAACGGCTTGATCGAGTTCCCGGCGCTGGTTTTCCAAAGTTTCCAGCAAGTTGAGGCGGCGGTTTAATCGTGGTCTGAGAACACCTTCGGGCAAGGTGAAGCTGGGGGCTTGAAAAACGTAGTTGTTGGGGTTGTCTGCCCCTTGGGCCCGGCTGTAGCCGTACTCCGGGAAGGCTCCGTACCGGGAAGCGTAAAAGGGACTGGCTTCAATAAACCACGGATCATGTTGCCTGCCCATGATTCCGGCGAATTGCCCGGGGATCGTTCGGCCGGTGCGATGAACCAGTTTCTCCGGCAGAACTGCGGCAGGGGGTAAATTTCCCCGGCTGGCAAGCACTGAACCAATGATGGAAGCCATGCAGGGATAGTCTGTCGGTTTGGGCCGGTTGCGATCAAATCCCCGAGGCAAATCCGTTCGCCCAGTCATCATAACATGGTGGCCGTCGGAATGTTCATTGTGGGGATGGGTTAACGATCGTACCAACGCCCATTTATCGCTCAGCCCTGCCAGTCGGGGAAGATATTCGCAGATTTGGATTCCCGTTGTCCGACTAGCTATTGGGTGAAACTCACCGCGAATGTTATCCGGGGCATTGGGTTTGAGCTCAAAGCTGTCCTGC
>CAZPPD010000658.1:0-3915 GCA_964588185.1 uncultured Alcaligenaceae bacterium
CCCTCCTTCGAGGAAGTATGGATACTCTTGCGGTTGCGTTTCACTCGAGGAATCACCGCCCGTTCCGCCTTCGCGCCAGGCTTTCAAGGCCACCCGGGGACCCACATACAAAGCTCCGGTACCGGTCGGTCCCATCAAGCATTTGTGGCCGGGGAAAGCCAGCAGGTCAATAATCATCGCCTCAATATCAATTGGTAGAACCCCGGCCGTTTGGTCCGCGTCAACTAAAAATGCCACCTCTTTGTCGCGAGCAATCTTGCCAACTTCCCCGATGGGTTGGACCGTACCCAAAACATTGCTGGCATGGGTCAAAGCAATCAGGCGGGTCTTAGGAGTGATGGCTTTTGCGATGGCATCGGGATCTATAGTGCCACTGCTGTCTGCCGGAATTCTCGTCAGGGAAATCGTTTTGGCCAGTTCCATGGCCCGCAGGGGTCTGCTGACGCTGTTATGTTCCAAATCCGTAGTAATTACATGATCCCCTTCCGATAGCACTCCTTTGAAGGCCATGTTCAGGGCATCGGTACAATTCAGGGTCAGAATAAAACGATTGGGACTTTGACCGTGCAAAAGCTGATTTAATAGATTGCGGACATCATCCAAAGCATGTTCCGCCGCCAGGGCCATTTTGTGGCCGGCACGACCGGGATTCGCCAGGCTCAAGCGGGCGAATTGGTCGAGTGTTTGATACACCGATTCCGGTTTGGGAAAACTTGTTGCTGCGTTATCGAGGTAGATCATCAAAATAATCCAGTTTTTGTATCGCCATTTCTTTCTCGAGCAATCAGTCCGTTACCAAAACCAGTTTACAAATGTCCTAACTACTCTACTGCCAATTATTAAAAGTCCGTTTGGTAACGGTCCGGATACTCTTGCTCAGACCGCCGAAAATCCGTTTGGTAACGGTCCGGATACTCTTGCTCAGACCGTCGAAAGTCCGTTTGGTAACGCCTGGTTTACGTTCAAATCTCTTACCGTCAGTCGGCCGTAACCACAATCATGCCGGCTGAGATGATGGGAATATTGCCCCATCATCATTTTAAAGTATTGAAGTCCCTTTTTCGATGTTGGCAGAAATTCTAATCTCCTGTTTTCAAAATGCCATCAAGAACACCAGCCAATGATCCTCCCTCTTGCAGGTGCGCCGTCCGAAATCCCGCTTCCTTGGCACCCTGGATGTCATTTACTATATCATCGCCGACAAACAATACCTGTTGGGGAAATAAACCAAATCCTTCCGCAACCGCTTGGAAGAATTCCTTCGCCGGTTTTCGCCAGCCCACTTCGGAGCTGATGATCACCCGGTCCATCCCAGCCAAGGGACCGATCCCTGCCAGCACTGTCCGTAAGCGATGATCATAATTCGAGGCGATCCCTAAATCATATCCCCGCCTCCTCAAATCGGGAAATACCATCTCGATTTCCGGGTGGCATTTCCAGGCAGCAGGCAGACCAAAATGGTGATACAGTTCCCGGAAACAACCCACCGGGTCAGCGGCATCATCCAGGACACTATGGACAACATCCTGCCACCGTTGTCGTTCTCGGTCTTCATTGGTCTGCAAATTACTTTGCCAATCCTTGGTTTCCTCCGCAGAAAAGGATTCCTTGAACCGGCGGCGAATCTCCTCTTTCGAATACCTACTCCCAAACCGGGCTGCAACTCGAGCATACACTTCATGTGCCGGGGGATAAGGAAAGATCAGCGTCCCCACTGCATCGAAACAAATCGCTTGGATATCAGTTGCCATGGAATGAAGAAAGCCCACCGGGTCGCCCCGATGGGCCTTTGGTTTCTATTTGCCGGTTGATTACGTGGTAGCCGGGACAGTTTCTCTTCGGGTTTCCCGAATCTTTTCGTGCTGTTTGCCTTCTCCAAACATCAAGAGAAGCGGGCTGGCGATGTAGATGGAACTGAATGTCCCAACCAATACGCCTGCAACCATGATAAAGGAGAATAAGTGAATCCCCGGCCCGCCGAACCAGTAAAGGACGGCTACTACCACAAAAGTGGTCCCCGATGTCAACAACGTTCGACTCAAGGTCTGATTGACACTATCGTTGATCATCGTTGCCGTTAAGGCGGGATTTTTCCCGCGCACCTCCCGGATGCGGTCGAATACCACAATGGTGTCCGCCACGGAATATCCGACCAAGGTCAGCAGGGCCGCTACCGCAGTGAGGTCCAGCTTAAAATCGTCAATCTGTAACCAGGGACCTATGGGAGTTGCCTGGATGAACGCGGAGATCGCAACCAGGCCCAGAACGAAGCACAAATCATGAATCAGGCACAAAACGGCTGCCAAGCCAAAGGTCCAGTTCCCAAATCGGAACCACAGGTAAAGGACAACGGCCAACCAGCTAGCCAAGATAGCACCCAAGGCCCGGAAGCGCTGATTGGCAGCCAATTCGCTGTCGAAGTTCTCCAGCCGTTCCGGTTGGGGCCGCGTCAAAAACTCTTCCCGGGAAGCAGCAATCGCCTTCTTGATCTTGGAGACCTGATCATCCTCGAGGTCTCCCTCAAAGCGGATCGACATCTCCGAGAAACGGCCCTCTTTGCTTTTCCCTTGGCCGACCAGATCGTACTGGAACGCCAACTTGCCGTCCTTGAGCTTAAACTCCTCCCGCAAGTGATTATGGAAAACCGTTTTCACATAGGGTAAGGAAGCATAATCCTTCTCCTTGGTATCCGGATCGAAGAAGTTTAATTCAATCGACCGTTTGCTGGTGGTGATTCGACCGGCGTCAAAATCCATGCCCACCTGTCTCAAGAGCGGGTCCCAATTGCCGGTCTTTTCATTCTTCGTCCGCAATAACCGCCCCAGCATTAACTGGACGAGATCCCGTTCCATTTCCGACGTTCTCACGGTGAGGAAACGGCTCTTTGTGGGATCCTCCTCCTTGGCAAAACTCGGAAATATTTGCTCCACCGACCAATCCGGCAGTTGCGAGAGCCGGGTTTTCACATCTTCTTGCCGCTCCTCTACGGTTTCGAAATCGGGACGGTTAGCCAGAATAACGGTTTTCGGCAATTCCTCTTTACCGGTATCCGGGTGGAGGAAAAATACTTCATACTTACGTTGGTCCGAGCCTTCTACTTCCAAGACTCTGGAAACATTCAAGTGTTTTTCCTGACTTTTCTCGCCTAGGAGTCTGCGGAGATCCTGAATGTCCTGAGCATATCCTTCTTTGAGTTGCGCGCTAAACGCCGTTCCCCCTTTGAAGTCGATGTTCAAGTCATTGGGAATCCGCCCGAGGAAAAACGCCAAGCCGGCAATGGTAATGCCTACGCTGATCGAAAAAACAAGATGGCGGACGCCCATGAAATTGATATTCGGCTTGGACAGCAAACGGAACATGGCAAGCTTCTTCAGCCAACCGCGATCCAACCACAGATTGAAAATCGTCCGGGTCATAAACAGCGAGGTGAAAAGACTGATGATCAACCCCACCGTCAGACTGATGCCGAACCCCTTGAGCTGGTCATTCCCCACTGCATAGAGAACCACCGCGGTAAAGATACTACTCAAGTGCGTGTCGATAATCGTTGGGAAGGCCCGCTCATAGCCATTCCTCAGAGCGAGAGCCAAACTGGCCCCCCGGTCGCGTTCCTCCCGTAAACGCTCGTAGATGAGCACGTTCGCGTCCACCGCCATCCCGAGCATCAACACCAAACCGGCCAGCCCCGGCAGCGTAAAGGTGGCTTGGACCAATACCATGAATCCCACCGTTAATGCCAGGTTGGCAAACAAGGCGATACAAGCCACCAATCCGGCGAACCGGTAGTAGATCACCATAAATGCCAGAACGACGACAAAGGCCCAACCGATCGAGGTGACCCCGGCTCGAATAGTATCGCGTCCCAAGGTAGCCCCGATGGTACTTTCACTGACCGGTTGCGGCTTCAGGGGTGCG
>CAZPPD010000659.1:0-3901 GCA_964588185.1 uncultured Alcaligenaceae bacterium
CCGGGTCTAATCAAAACAACCAAAAATTTAATAAAGCCAAAAGATTATCGAAAAGCAAGTCTCAAAAGGGGGAGAAGTATGGAAAAAAAAGTGTCACTTGCACTAATCTTTATGGGTTTGGCTTTCTTGTCTACCGGTACCAACCTACTAGGTAAAGCGATCTTGGAAAATGGCGAGCCCAAGAAACAAAAAGCGAAATCCAAATCTAAGGAGGAAATCCTCCAATTATTCGTCAGCGAATTCGTGAAAATAACTCCCAGCACCGGTAAGTTTCCCAGCTCTTTTGAAATGGGTTCGGAAAAAGGCGAGCCCTCGGAAAAACCGGTTCACAAGGTTACTTTCGCCTACCCCTTCTCCATGGCCAAATATGAAGTAACCCAGGAATTGTATGAAGTCATTATGGGTGAGAATCCCAGCAGATGGAAAGGCCCGCGGAATTCGGTGGAAAAAATGTCCTGGAAGGATGCCTGGGAGTTTTGCCGAAAGGTAACCAAGGAGTTACGCGACCGAAAATTGATCGGCGAATCCCAAGAGGTCCGTTTACCTACTGAAGCGGAGTGGGAGTATACCTGCCGGGCTGGAACTACCAGCGAATATTCTTTTGGAGATGATGTCAATGAACTGACGCACTACGGGTGGTACCGGGGCAATTCCAAAGGGCATGACCCGCCGGTCGGTGCCAAGAAACCGAATCCTTGGGGGCTCTATGATATGCACGGCTACGTTTGGGAATGGGTGGCGGATGACTGGAGCGAAAACTACGAGAATGTCCCAACCGATGGCAGCAGCTATCTCAATCCAAAGGCCGAACATAAAGTGATGCGCGGGGGGTCGTGGGCTCATCCGGCTGAGCAGTGCCGCAGTGCCTTCCGGCAACACGCTTCCCCCGACGCCGGAGATGATAAAATCGGCTTTCGTTGTGTGTTGGCCGAAGTGAAAAAGAAGAAACAATAAAAGGGTAGAGGAATGACATTCAGATTTGTCCCGATTCTGATCTTGATTTGGGTTGCATGGTTTTTTGTCGCCCCGGGAAATCTTGTCCAGGGAGAAGATTGGCCGCAGTTTTTAGGCCCGCGCCGTAATGGTACCTCCACAGAAAAAGGGTTGACCACCTCCTGGCCAAAGAAAGGTCCGCCCTTGCTTTGGCAGAGGGAAATTGGGGAAGGCTTCAGTGCTCCGGTGATTGCCAAAGGCAAGTTGATTCTGTTTCACCGCTTGAAAGACAAAGAAATCCTCGAATGCCTAAACGCCAAAAGCGGGGCTAAAATCTGGCGGTTCGGTTACCCCTGCGACTATCAAGACAATTACAGCAAGGGCAACGGCCCACGGTCGACTCCGGTCATCTCCGGGGATCATGTTTATTCTCTTGGTGCGGACGGATGGCTTCAGTGTGTTCGTTTCCAGGATGGCAAAGATATTTGGGGATTTTCCATTCACAAGAAGTATTCGATCCCGGAGAATTTTTTCGGTGTGGGTACCAGTCCCGTGGTGATCGACGGCAAAGTCCTGGTAAACGTGGGCGGCAAGGAAGCGGGAATCGTTGCCTTTGATGCCGAGACGGGAAAAGAGATTTGGAAATCGACCAGTGATGGAGCTAGCTATTCTTCCCCCGGGATTGCGAACAGGAACGAAAAAAAGCTGGCTGTTTTCTATACCCGTTACGGGGTCGCCTTGGTTAATCCCAGCAACGGCAACATTGTCCATCGCCAGAAATGGAAGGCCCGTTATGCCGCTTCGGTGAATGCGGCGACTCCATTGGTAATCAACGACTATTTGTTTTTCTCCTCAAGCTATGAGACCGGTGCTCTGTTATTGAAGCTGGAGGAAGGGAAAGCAAAAGAAATATGGAAACGCGATGGCGTGATGTCCAATCATTTCAACACGTGTGTTTATTACCAAGGCCATCTTTTTGGTTTTCACGGACGCCAGGAAGCCGGGCCAAGTCTGCGCTGTGTTGAATTGACCACCGGCAAAGTCAAATGGAGCCAAAAGCGTTATGGCTGCGGGTCAATTATTTTGGTGGACGGGAAACTTATCATCTTGAATGAATACGGTGACTTGGTGTTGGCAAATGCTTCTCCGCAGTCCTACCAGGAATTGGCCAAGGCGAAAGTTTTCACGAATCCTCCTTGCCGCGCAGAAATTGCTCTCGCGGATGGCAGATTATATGCCCGCGACCAGAGTACTTTGAAGTGTTGGGATCTCAAGGATCAAGGCGAGGAATAACTGCTCGCTCGACCATCCTCGATTTGAATTTCAGTTACCTTCATTTCTTTCCAGAACGCTCAAGATTTTCCTGTTTCCAAGGAAATACATAAGAGAGGGGTTGATGTCTGGAAAGATGCCCACCTAAAGCTGGACATGCCACATGCGGATGGGCATGCCCTTTTATCTAAAGGTAAATTGAATGTCTTTCTGAGGTGGGAAATCAATGGAGGATCGCTATGAATCCAAAGCATATGTTCATGGTTGCATTTCTGATGACGTTATTGGTTCCCTTTCATATTTTTGCTCAGGAGAAGGTGGAAAAACGGGTAACCATCTTGGAGAACCAAGTCGAGAAGTTAAATTCATCCATTGAAGGTAAAAGCAGTATCGGTGCGGTTCTGTTTCTTTATGGCGTGTTTTGTGCCCTGTGGGCGCAGAATACCGGCAGAAATCCTTGGCTTTGGTTTATTACGGGGATGTTGTTTAGCGTTATTACAGCAATCGTTTTGTTGGTTAAAAACTCCGATGATCGAAAACTGAGATCAAAGCAGCCCCCGCCCCAAGAGCCATTGAACGACCCCGGGCCCTATCCCAACACGGAATTCCGTCCAAGCTAAGCCAGATGAATCACGATGAAAATTCAGGAGGATACAACGAAGTGTGATGATTGCAGTGAATTCCTTTGGAGTAAAATCGTTCTTTTCAATGGGGTGGAATAGAAATCTTTTGGGTAATCCCCGGAAGGATCAAAATGTCAAAACACCTACCAATGATGGTTTTGTTGATGATTTGCTTGGGTTGCAAGTCAAAATCCCAGCCGGATGAGGATTGGGGCCGATTCGAACCCAATGAGGTCAAGGTTACGCTTCTCAAGGATGGCCGCGAGCTTCGTCTCGAAGAAGATTTTTCCTTTATCGATAAGCGAGACAAAAAATGGTTGGCACCTAAAGGTTCCATTGTCAATGGGGCTAGTATTCCCGGATCTCTGTGGTCCGTTGTTGGCTCTCCGCTGGTGGGGAAATATCGCAATGCCTCGATTATTCACGACGTGGGATGTGTGGAAAGAAAAGCACCGGCTGACTTGGTCCACAAAGTTTTTTACGAAGGGTGTCGTGCCGGTGGGGTGGACGAATCCAATGCTCAGCTCATGTATTGGGCGGTTTACAACTTTGGACCAAGTTGGGAGGCTATCGACACGCCTACGAATGCCGAACAAGAACAATTGGACGAGCAACTACACCAGGTCGAAGAATTAGCCGACAGACTCGGCGAGGAAATTCCGCCTCCCTTGAAAGGAATGGCCATCCCCCTCAAACAAAAAGTGCTGGCTAAAGTGGTCGAGCTGAAGAAGCGAAATCAACGTAAAGAGTTACTTGCTAATCCCAAGGAAATCAAAGCACTTCTGCGCTATAAGCAAGGGGCTCCCCGAGAAAACCTGGAGCACCTTAAAAAGTTACTTCCAAAACTTAAAGAAATCACTAGGCGAAAACCTGGAGATACTATCTTGCTACCTAGGCCTAAGGCTCCGCCGAAAGAGGACGTGGGAAAGATGCTGGAATATATCAAAAGCAAGGAACTGACCTTGGAAAAACTGCAAAAACTGCAGCTAAAGGACATTCCCAGGTAAATCGACTTATCGAACCAGATGCAAAATAATATTTGCTATTCCAGCAATGAAGGCTGACCAAATTGG
>CAZPPD010000660.1:0-3895 GCA_964588185.1 uncultured Alcaligenaceae bacterium
CATCGTCAATTGATTGGTTTGCAATAATGCCGCCCAAAGAATCGAAAAAATCGCCGCCCACAAAGCACTTTTTACCATGGACAAGCACAGTTCATTTAAGCGAAACGGGCTGGTAGCCGTGCTTTCCTCTTTTGAAACTGGGATTACTGTTTTTTCCTGTTTTGGCGGAATAGGCTTGGCGGTGTAGAGGGGCTTGTTTTGGGCAGGTTCCTGCCCCCATTCAACCGATTCCACTGCCTTTGCCAGTTCGGCAAGATTGCGATGCCGATGGGCGGGATTTTTCGCTAAGGCTTTGCTTAGAATGGGGACATATTCCTTGGGAACCCTACTCAACTCCGGTGCCGTGGTCAGGTGCTAGATCAGAAATTCGCCGATACTGTCGCCCTCAAAAGGCACTTTTCCGGTCAGCATTTCATAGAGGATAATACCGGCAGCATAAACATCAACCTGCTTGTTGTAATTTCCAGAAGAAATCTCGGGAGCCATGTAGTGAACGGTGCCGACACTTTGGGTTTGAGCCGACCGCTGACTCCCGCTGATGCATTTACACAAGCCATAATCGCCCAGTTTAATCGAACCGTTTTCGATGAACACATTCCCCGGTTTCAGGTCGCGGTGCACAATTCCGTGGTCGTGTAAGTAAGAACCAGCTTCGCAAATCCCCAGAAACCATTGGCGAACCAATTCTTGGGGAAGACCATCCGGATGGCGAGCGAGAATATCGTTGAGTGATTCGCCGGAAACATATTCCATGATCACCCAGGTATTGCCGTTCTGATCCTCACGAATATCAAACAGGTGAACTAGATTTGGGTGCTTGAAATTTAAGCACTGACTCATGCCGCGAAGCTCAACATCCAGATTTTTCCGAACGACTTTAAGTGCAACCTCTTTGCCGCCATCACTAATGGCAAAGTAAACTTCGCCGAATCCACCCTGACCTATCCCCCTTTTGATGGTGTAGCCCTCTAAAGGTCTATGGCCTGAACTATAAGTAAACTTCATCTCCAACACCTCCGCCGGCGGTGATTTCTACCGCCTGGGTACTATTGGGCAAATAGAGCGATGCGAACACAATCCCCTTTGCCCTGTTATTCGAACAAATTGACGTGGTATTTCTCTAATTCCGGGATTTTCCCCGAATCTTCGCGCTTCTTCTTTGCTCCTACCCTTGGGATTCCAGGGTCATTGAGAAATTGGATCCGGTAATCTTTGCTCCCGGATCAAAGTGAGCCCGGTCACTGACTGGTTCTCCGTTAAGGAAAAACTTTTTGGTTGACCGAACCCCCAACCCATCCTTGGTCCGGAAAATAATGACCGTTTGATCCAAATCATCCATGAGAACATTGGCCTGCGGACCCGGGCCGATGAGTAATGTTTCCGACATCAAAATGGCCCCATCGATTGGTAGTCCAAATCGATGGCCGGAAACCAAGTCAATCCGGGCCGTTGTGCTGATAGGAACATCTTGCCGGAACAATAATTGACACGAACTCCCTAAAGTAATTCTATCACCCGGATTAATGAGAGTTCTATCCACTTCTTGAGCATTAACCTTTACAGTCCGTTCTGCCTTCAAAACATAGCATTCGGAGTCTCTAGTCAGAGTCAAATGGTGCCGTGAGACGTCGCAAAACAACGTGATATCGGCAATTGAATCCGGACAGGATTGGCCGATGGTAACTTCCGATCCCATGCAAATCAGGTACCCCCCCACTCCATCAATCCACAAGATGAATTTTTTGGATCCGTTGGGTTTGGGTTTTTGATTTTCGGCTTTTTGCAAATGTTTCGGTGGCGAAGCGATCACAGTGGCCGGCTCGATTGCTTTCCAAGCTCTTTTCCGCAACTGCCGGACTTCGGCATGTTGAGGTGCTTGCGCCAACATAGTGTCGGCCAAGCGTAAGACTTGTTGCCAATTCTCTTCCTGAGCGGCTTTGAGGATTTCATCGAATAATGGATCGAAAAGTTCCTTGCGATGTTCGTATTCTTTGCGGGCAAATTGAAGCGCTTCGGTTTGAACTTTTACTGTTTTTTCGACTCGTTCCAAGCTTTGCAATGCCTGGGAAAATTCTCCCTGCTTGGCATAATCCTGGGCCAAAATCCACTCCTTAGCCCCAGCCTCAAGAGGATCGAGTTCCGGTTGCTGAACCTTTTGACTTCTCAGCCGGGCGATGACTTCCAAAGCGCGGGCTGGTTCGCCGGCATCCAAGAGAGCCCGAACTTCAGCCAATCCGAGCCGGTTTAAGGCCTGGCGTAGCCGATTGACGCCGTTGTCGCTGATTCCAATTTTCTCAGCCTTTAAAAGATCACTCCATGCCTCCGCAGGATTCTCCTGGCGTAGGTTGGTTTCACCGCGGTCTACGTATGCTTTCATCAGTTGGCGTAACAATTCCCAAACCCGGCGGTAACCCTGGACCTGAGGCCGCGCCAACAATTGTTGGGCATCCTCCAAGCGTCCGGCTCTTATTGCCTCTTGGGCTTGTTTCAAGGTTAGCCATCCGATTCTGAGCATGGTGATTTTCGACTAAATTGAATCTGAATTAATCCACTTATTGTATTCTAAGGGCGGATTGAGTTTCTGTGATCAGAATGAGATAGATTCTTACAAAAAATCAGGAGACGGGAATGACCGATCATCCGAATTTTTGGTCATGCCCGTCTCCATCACGATAAGGAGGTTTCTGGAATCCGGAATAAACAAAGGCATCAGCTTCCGTTTTCAACGGATATGGTTTGCGATTTCCGGGACTTTTGCATGTAGTTTTCCATCTCGGTGAAGTTTACCTGCCGTCCGACATTTTCCCCGGTTTCAAGGTTGGTTGTGGTGTTGGAGAAAATGTTTTCTCCTTCTTCCACGCGGCGCTCATAATCTTCGACCCGAATCTTCTCATCGATTTCTTCGAAGAGCTTGGAAATCTGGCCGGAAAGATTATCGTTCACCACAACTTCACTGCCCCGGTTGTCTGCTTGCAACTTGGCTTGGGCTGCTTTCAATTCGTAGAGCCGGCCTTGGAACTTAAACCGGCGGATTTCCCATTCGGTAATCTCTCGGCGGCCCGCGTCCAATTGTTGCCGGCAGTGATTGAGTTGCGTTTGCAGGGAAGCCAAGCGTGCTTCCAAACCTTTGAACTCCGCGAAATCCCGTTCCGCTTTCAGGTCGTCTTCCAAGGTTTTGGTGGATGGAGCAGTGGAAATTAACTCTTCCAACGGTCCGCGCCGGGAATTGATGTCTTGGGAAACTTCCTTGATTTCAGCAACCAGCTTGTCCTTTTTCACCAAGACCGGGATCAAGGAAAGCTTTGCTTGCTTAATCTGCTGACCCATTTTGTTGATCATGTTTTCGGCCGTTTCCAACTTCAGCTTGGTCGGTACCGAATCATTGGCGGATTCTCGCCAGTTTTCCCAGACCGTATGGCAATATTCACAAAGACGCGTAGAGCCAAAGGTGGCATTCAGGGCGATAACACCAGCCAACACCATCGCTCCAATAATAAGGAATTTTCTCATGGTGTGTTTACCCTTTCCAAAAAGAGGAGTTGAACATCTGCACATTATATTCGCCTTATATTTAATACAATTTCGTGCTTCTAGATCTTATTCGCGGTTCCTATTCGGATATTTAGGACTTTTCGGAATTTTTATTGGAAAAAATGTTCCAGATCAAAAAGGAAAATAAAGTGGCAGGAACCAATTAAACATCCACACTATTACTTCGTGGGTGAACGCTACACTTTTTGTCCTCTGGATAAGATTTCCGGTAATTTTTTGTTTTTGCAACGGCATCCTTTTATCTTGGTGATTTCCAATGTTTCTCAGATAGCCATTGCGATGACCTCTTGCTACCAGGGAATTGTTAAAGAGTTTTTTAATTTTCCAATTACTTTGTTGACGT
>CAZPPD010000661.1:0-3893 GCA_964588185.1 uncultured Alcaligenaceae bacterium
ATCTTCTGGAAGAACTGTTGGACCGGCTGGAACATACCGGCGAAATCAATCGCTTGAAGATGATTTATGTGGTCGACTATTTTCAGAATCCAAGTGGTTTGACCCTTTCGCTGAAAAGACGTCAGCATCTAATGGAGCTGGTGCAAAAATACAGCACCAAACATCGCATCATGATCCTGGAAGATGCTGCGTACCGGGAACTCCGCTACGACGGGGATGATCTCCCCAGCATCAAGAGTCTGGATGCCGACAACCAGTACGTGATTTCCACCATGACCTTTTCCAAGCCCAGCTCTCCGGGACTAAAAACCGGGTATGGGTTTTTACCCCATGAGATGGTCGATCCTTTGTTGCGTTTCAAAGGAAATCACGATTTTGGTTCGAACAATCTCACGCAGCATCTGCTGCTGCGATTGTTGCAGACCGGAGCCTATGATCGCCATGTTCAGGATCTGCAATCGGTCTATCGAAAGAAACGGGACACTATGCTGTCGGCTCTGGAAGAAACCTTCGGCACCGATGGGAATGACTCTTCGACATTGCATTGGACGCATCCCAAGGGAGGGTTATACGTGTGGGCTGCATTTCCCAAAGAAGTGAATACCGGGGCTCATGGCAAGCTGATCAAAGCGGCGTTGCATGAAGGCGTGTTATATGTTCCGGGTCAGTTTTGCTATGTGTATGGAGCCCAAGACAAACTGCCAACCAATGAAGCTCGGTTAAGCTTTGGGGTTGCCCAACCGGATCAAATACGAGAAGGGATCTTCCGGTTGGGGAAAGCAGTGAAAGCAGTACATCCCGGTTTGGTTCCCGAACCGGTAGCAACTATTTAATATCTAGTCCTTGATCTTCGGTTGGATCACTTTGCAACCAATAGGTTCCAGGGCTTTTTGTAGCTTGGCAAACATGGACTCATCTTCAAACGTGCCAATAATGGCGCCTCCAGAGCCGGCAAACTTGGCGGTGGCGCCAACCTCACGGGCAACTTCCACCATTTTTACCTGGTCTGGCGGTAACTTATAAATGGACCTCCGCGTATTGAAATTTTCATCGATCAAGCGGCCTAACTCCTGGAAATCGCCGTTCAGAATTGCTGCTCGGGCTTGCTCCGCAAGTTCCGCGCATTTTTTCATGGCATCAATTACTTTCTGATCACCCCGTTCATAACGGCCGCGAATATCATTGTGAAAAACCTCGGTGGGTTCGCTGACATTTACGTTGTAGGCGATATAGATGGGCGGTAATTCCATTCCCTCCAAGGGTTCGTAATTGCCGACCAAGTACCCGTCTGCTTCATGCATTACCCCTTCGGAGAAATCCATATAAACCAAACCTTCGTACACCTGGATCACTCGGTCTTGCAATCCGGCAGCAATTCCCAGCTCACTCTTCTCCACAGACAAAACCAGTGAAGGCTGGACCTCCCGGGGAATATTCACTCCATAGAATTCCATCAAACAGCGAAGCGCGGCCACAATAATGGCACTGGACCCGGCCATGCCTACCTGGCGGGGAATATTACTGTCGTAGCGAATGGAAAAATTGCGATCATGAAGACCATGGCCTTGGCGCAGGCAATACTCGACGAACTTTTTGATGGTGGCTTTGAGCAAGCGCATGCCGCCATAGTATCCATGGAGTTCGACATCCCGGATTAGATCATGCACGGAATCGAAACGATTTTCATCCAGCTTCGTTCGTACTAGCTCGACGTTTTCCCACTCATAGAGAACCACCTCGGCTTTGTAATTCCGCACGCTGATCGAGATGGTTTTGCCGTTATAGCCATCGGAAGGATTGCCGATAAGGCCGGCCCGCGCGTAAGCTGATTTCCGCAAAAGCAACATAATGTTTGAACCCGAGGTTAACTCTGATCTTGTTTCGCTTTTTTGTCCAGGAGTTGGCGAATAAATCGCTCCAACCCGGGTCCATGCCGAGGGTCGGCCAAGGCAAACTCAGTAAAAGCCTGAAAATAACTGTCGAAGTTACCGATGTCGAAACGCTGTTCCCCGGGCACTAAGCGAATGCCGATCACTTTGCCGCCTTGGCGAATGAGCTCGCGAATGGCGTCGGTAAGCTGAATTTCTCCGCCTTTTCCCGGAGGAGTTTTGGATAGCAGCTCGAAAATAGTGGGCTTAAATACGTAGCGAGCAGCGACAGCCAGATTACTGGGAGCTTCATCCACACTGGGCTTTTCCAATATATCGCCAAGCTGAAAAACATTGCCTGCTTGGTCTTTGGGCTGAGCAATTCCGTAGTGGACGACATCTTCGGGCGGAACCCCCTCAAAGGCGATCACCGCATCGGCTCCGGATTGTTGAAATTCTTTGATCATGCGTTGGACGATATTGGATTGAGCATGCAAACCGATAATAGAGTCTCCGAGAGCAACCACAAACGGTTGAGTTCCTACCAAAGGTTCGGCACACAACACCGCATGGCCTAAACCCAATTGGCGGCGTTGGCGGGTGTAAAAGTACTGTAAATCTTCCCGTTCAAAATCCAATTCCTGTAGCAGGTCTTCCTTACCGGTTTCCCGAAGGAAGCTAATTAGCTCCACATTCAGGTCAAAGTGATTTTCGATGGAGGTTTTGCCCGGACCGGTGATAAATAGTAGCTTGCGGATTCCGGAGAGGGCTAATTCTTCGACCACATATTGCACCACCGGCTTGCGGCCAACCGGGAGCATTTCTTTTGGTTGACTTTTGGTGGAAGGAAGCAAACGAGTTCCATGTCCGGCTACGGGTACAATGGCAAGGGTTATGTCCATGGTTTGAAATTCCTGGTAAGCAAGGAGTTAAACACTGCCATCTTATTTTTGCAGTGAATTACCGCCAAGGAGAGGCGAAAAACTTAACCATCTCTTAATGGAAGCAAAATGGAAAATATTGTACCTCTAGGGGACCAGGCAGCCCTGATTTACTTCTCCGATGAAACGTCTGCTCTTCAGTTTGCCGCCCAGGTCAGGAAGGAGAATCCATCTTGGCTGGTCGACGTGGTCCAGGCATATACTTCTGTGTGGATTTATTTTGATTTGAATCGGATTACTTTCTCCCAAGTGAAACAGTTCTTTGCTGCTGCGGGTTCATGGGACCAAGGGGGAGAAATTTTCTGTCATTCCCACGTCATTCCTTGTTGTTACGATTTCGAGCTGGACATGAAAAGGATTTCCGAACAGGTTCATTTACCCCCTGAGCAAATCATCTATCTCCACACCCAAAAGGAGTATACCGTCTATGCCATCGGCTTTTGTCCGGGGTTTCCCTATTTGGGTTACCTTCCGGATGAATTATCCGGAGTTAGGCGCTTAGAGAACCCTCGCTTGAAGGTAGAAGTGGGGAGTGTAGGGTTGACCGGCAAACAAACGGGTATCTACACACAAGAAAGTCCCGGGGGCTGGAACATTGTCGGGCGAACTCCGTTGCAATTGGTGGATATCGAAGATGAATACTTTCCTTTGCAAACCGGGGATCGGGTGCGTTTTCGCCGCATTGATGCCAAAGAATTCAAGGCACTCATGGGAGAGCGCTTGTAATCAATCCAATAGTTGCCGCATGGCTCTGGCGGTTGCTTCCGGGGTTTCACTTCCGCATATGGTTTGGCTGACGGCAACTCGGGACAATCCCGCATGCACGACCTCAGGCAAATTCCCCAAAGAAATTCCCCCGATGGCAAAAGCCGGCAAGGAAGTTTCTTTTGCTACTTGGCGGACAAACTCCAAGCCGGCGAATTCCGCAAAGTCTTTGGTTTTGGAAGGGAAAGTTGGCCCAACGCCAATGTATCCTGCACCATCTTTTATAGCTTGGTGGACTTGGTCAAGATCGTGAGTACTAACCCCGACAATAGCATCCGGGCCCAGGATTCTTCGGGCTTCTCTTACCGGCAGATCTTCC
>CAZPPD010000662.1:0-3890 GCA_964588185.1 uncultured Alcaligenaceae bacterium
GAGGAACCGGTTCCTCCAAGGACTTTGCAACCTCGTGTGCCCCGTGATTTGGATACCATCTGCCTTAAATGTTTGAACAAAGAACCCTCTCAACGCTATGTCACCGCACAGTCCCTTGCCAACGATCTGGATCGTTTCTTAAACAATCAGCCCATCCTTGCACGGCCCGCAGGGCCATTTGAGCGAGCGGGCAAGTTTATTCGCCGCCATAAGATACTTGCCGCTTCCGTGACCAGCATCATCGCCATCCTTTTGGTTGCGTTGTTTGTGACCAATTTCTTCCGCACGCGAGAACAAACCGCGCAACGGGAGAAAACCAAATCTCTTCAAGAAATGTATTATTCCCTGGCCGAAGCGGAGCGGAAAGATGGGAATTTAAAAGAAGCTTTAAACTATTACCATCAGAGCCTTGAAGAAGGCCATCCGGACTATTTCGGAATTAAACTGAAGATGGCTAAAGTCTATTCGGTTGTGTTTCAACCTGAACTGGCAGAAGACATCCTGGATGGATTGGAGAGAAAGTCTGGAGTGGAAAAGTATAAAGGATCCATTTTGTTGTTGCGAGGCGACCTGGCCTTAACCAAAGATCCCGATAAATCTCTGACATATATCCGGAAAGCTTTGAAATATGATTTACCCAAAGCCGAGGAGGCTTTTGCCCGCGCTATGCTGGCCCAAACCACTTCGGAAGCTGCCAAACATTTTAGGATTGCCGTAGATGAAGACCGCTATTTTCATTCGGCTCATGCCGGCCTGGCGATGACGTTGTTTTTCTTGGGCAGACTGGATGAGGCAGATGAAATTGCCGCGATTGGTTCAGAGGGATTATTCCCCCAGGATTCCCAATACAATATATTGCGGAGTTTTATCGCTGCTATTCGGGGAAACAAAGATCAGGCCAATGCATTTCTCGAGAAAGCAAAAAAGGGACTTACTCCCCAAATGTACCAGTCCCTTAAATCCCCGGGCCTGGAAATCATGACAATAATGGGCCAGTTGGACAAGGCAAGTTCCGACCCGAATTTTGTGGCCAAGCTGCAACAATGGCGTAGTAAATTGCCAATGATCCAACAAAATGTGCCGATCCTTTTCGGGCTGAATAACCCATCTACCGACAGCAAGAAACCGTTGCGGCTTCCACCCATCCTTTCCAATGCTTTCCGCGAGGTCGTATATGCATTTCTAGCTTTAGCCGTAAATCCGAATAGTGAGGAAACGTTGAATCGATTGAAACAGGCGATCGACCGGAACCCGGAGGGAACGCTTTACACTTTGTATGGAGTTCTCCTGCGAGTTCGTGGTCGTTTTGCCGAAGCGGAACCGGTGCTACTCAAGGCCCTCGACATGCCCTCGATGGGAAACATCAAGCGAGTGGCTCTATTTAATGCGATTGTTTGTGAGGCATCGCTGACCAGCCAAGGAGGGCCTGAGATTCCGGCTTTGATTCAGCGAGGCTACAGTAATGTGAAGAAAATGATTCGTTTTAAGTCTCTTTCTTTTGATGAATCCATAATTGCTGGACAAATCGCTTTTGTGGCCAAGGATTATCCTCTGGCTCGGTATCTGGCGGACCGGGCTTATGAAATTAATCCCGAGGATAAAACCGTTTTTCAGCTCCAAGTGAGGCTAGCGCTTTCCACTGGAAATCCTCAGGCAGCCCACCAAACGGCGCTTAAATATCTGCGTTTTTATCCGGAAGACGGAGAAGCCATTCGGTATCGGGATCGGGCTTTGGCAGAAATGCGGAAGTTAGTGGGAATAGAATAAAAATGCTTTTTGGAATTGGGAAGAAGCCTCGACGCAGCTTTAATTTTTGGTTTTTTTGATGCCAACCGAATTTGGTCACGAATCAAAGAGCCACACCCATCTAAACTCCAAAACGTTTTCAACCCACACCACTCTCCCCCTTTTCGAAAAGACATCAAAAATTGGCGAATGCGATACCATTCTCTTCGGCGGAGATGCCGACGTCATAATCAATGCCGGTCGAGGGCCGGACGAAATCCATCCGGGTTTGGGGAATAATTTCATTCATCTGACCAATGACGGCGACACCCTCATCGGCGAAGGAGGCAATGATAATGTGGACAGGAATTCCGGGATTCGGATAATTTAGGGAATGGTTTCATCACCCCCTATCTCATTTCGCTTTCCCTAAATAGGCTTGGAGATTTATATGACAAAATTGCTATTGGCTTTCCCTCAAATCGTTTTGTCTTTGTTGTATTTAAACAGCTTGCTGGTCGCTGCTCCCCCTATTCGGCCAACTCCCTATTTTCCCTTGAGCGAAGGGAATCAGTGGGTTTATCGAGAAGGAAAGAGAAGGATTACCGTCAAAATTGTCAAGCATCAAGAAATAGGAGATGTTACGGCCGCTCTCCTCGAAGCCACGGAAAGCCCCGAAATAGCTACAATCGAATATGTGACCGCTAACAAACAGGGCATTTTTCGGGTCAAGGCGGGAAAGAAAGAAATTGCTCCTCCCTTTTGTATCCTGCAATTTCCACCGCAGGGCGAAACCAAGTGGAAGGTAGACTCCAAATGCAATGGGGTAAGAATACGTGGGAATTTCCACCTCAAAGAAGAAGGAATTACTATTCCAGCGGGCACCTACCAGACTTTAAAGGTCTCCTCTGAGGATCTAATGATTGGTCCCCAGAAGATCGGTCTTACTTATTGGTTTGCCAAAGGAGTTGGCCCGGTAAAACAAAGTGTTCGAATCGCCGGTGTTGAAATTGTTCTTGTGTTGGAAAATTCAATTCTGGTTGATTGAGCTACCAGATTCCCATAGACAAAGGAGCACCCAATTAAGGCTTGGTATTTTCCTTGGTTCTTTGTTTCCCTGTTTTCCATTGCCATGGTACTTGGCCCCGGTTGCACCCCTGCTCAACGGCCGCCGAGAGCCAAAACCAAGAGTACACCTTATTATCCTTTGGAAGTGGGAAATGTTTGGGTTTACCAAGGCCCGGGGCATAACCGGCGTGTCAAAGTTAGCCGTAAGGAAGTTGTGGATGGAATTCCCTGCTCATTAGTGGAAACATATATCGATGAAAAGTTGGTTTTTAGCGAACACTATTTTTCCAATGAAAAAGGTGTGTTTGTGATGAAATCGGGAGATGTCAAATTTTCCGACCCTTGGCCGATTCTCAAACTTCCGCCTGCACCCAATCGGGCATGGCCGATTACTTTTCGCAAAGGGAATCAAGTGACGAAACAAACGTCGTTAATTCTCAGGGAAACCAAAGTCAAAGTTCCCTTGGGATCCTTTGCTGCGATTCCGGTGGAAGTCGAGGTAGAAGCGGAAAACGGCCGGGGTCATGTTGTCAAGTATTGGTTTGCCAAAGGCATTGGCATCGTAAAACAGGTTAAATATTTGCAAGGGAAGAAGGTTGTTTACGATCTGAAACAATTTTTAAAGGGTAATCAATAATCCCTTTGATTTAGGTGGGGTTGTAAAAAGAGCCCGAGTCGATTGCCGGTTCATTTGAACCATCAGGGGCGATAGACTCGGGTTCCCAGGGGATGAGGAGTCGTTAATTTTTTCCGGAATAAGCGTAGATGGGTGAAGGTACCGAATCGGATTCTCGATCCTTTTTGGCCATTTCTTCGAGAACAATGGGATGCCAAGTGGGGGAACGTTCATCGGTAGGAACATAGTTCTCGCGAGCCCATCGTCGCAACCGCAATTCTTCAATAAAATCCAACTCCGCTAAACCACTTATCATGTTAAATTCCCCTGAAAACTACTTCCTACACCCTCCCAGGCGGGGTGTGAAATTATAATATATTCATCAATTCGTCATTAGCAAGAACATCAGACACTTAGTGGAAGTTTTTTCTTGACAAGATAGTTTGTAATTCTGATTAAGACTAATTTACCCCCTCTAACC
>CAZPPD010000663.1:0-3886 GCA_964588185.1 uncultured Alcaligenaceae bacterium
GTGTTCAAGAGATCTACCAAATCCCGGCCGACTACCTCCAGCATTTGAACCACGCCAAATCCCGGGCGATAGGCAGTTCCCCCGGATTCCGGGTCAATCAACCGGTCTAGGATAGAGGGTTTCAAACCTTGTTTGGAATCAACTTTCGCCATTTCTCTGGGTGAAACCTATGTTCGAGAGGGTGGAAATTCATTTGCATGGCCAAATGAATTACAATCCAACAATCCAAAAACTTTACAGCTAAAATCTAATGATACAGAATACCAATAAGAAATCGAAAGCAAATTCGGTAATCTGCCATTGCCCTTGATATTGATCTTTTTGAAGTTGAGGTTATTACTGTTCGCATGTCCGAAAATGAAATAAAAGAGGGAATTACCAGGAAAGAACGTCAGGTTCTGTTTGGTCTAGTAGCTTTTTCATTCCTCATTTCACTAATTATCCTCTCCCAAAATCCTCGGCCAAGGATGGTCTATAAAGCTAAATTTGCGGATCATGTTTCCCATCAATATACAACTATTGTTTTTTATCACTTAGGCAGGGAGATATATAAATATCCCATTAATCAGTTATTGGCAGAAGACCGTTCCAAGCAAGCATATCAATTTGCCAAAGATAATGATGTCCCAATAACAGACGTATTTGATTTCCCTATACGGCTAAAAAAGGACCAACCCGTTTTTGTCAATTGGCCTAAGTTAGCTCGAGTGTATCCACCAGGTATATATCTATTTTTTTTGCCGGAAGCACTATTTTTGGAATATACGGATGCGCCGGGTTGGATGATAAATTTCTTTAGTATTGCGAAATTTAGCTTCGTAGCTCATCTGCTCCTATGGTTTTTCTTGTCAGCATTAATTTGCCAGTGGAACATTAAACTATTTTCCTGGTCATTACGTCGCAATATATTTTTAATGGTAGCAATAATTGTTTGGGTCCAAATTTGTTTTTGGCCCTTAGCAGGATTTTATGATGAAATTGCCATTTTGTTTGTTGTTCTGATGGTCTGCAATGTCCAGAAAAAAAGGTTGATATGGGCAATATTCTTTTTCTCCATCGCTGTATTCTTTCATTTTCGCAGCTTATGGTATTTCCCACTCCTCATAGTTTCAAGTGTGGAATGTTTAAAGAAAGGAAGTCTCAAGAACTTAATCGGAGATTGGCGGCAAATTCCCCTGCTTGCTGTTGGAACGGTAATTCTTGGAATTTCGGCTTACTTTTTCCTCTTGGCATATTCCAGCATGAAAGCGTTTCCTGTAAATAATCCGCTTCTTGCAAGAAACTTGAGGTTGGTGGATAAAATGATAATCCTCCAGCTATGCCTTATTTTAATCCTGATCTTAATAATTGCGGTACAAAAGAAATGGTACTTGTTATCAGGAGTGCTAGGTGCTTTGTTTTTCCTCCTGAACACGCCGCAAGTTCAGTCTTGGCATACCTTATTTTTACTTCCACTTTTGCTTTGTTATAAAGGACATTCCTGTTACGGAATAATTTTAAGTACGGCTAGTTATTGTGTTTTATGCTATTGCTTTTTTGATGTTATTCCCTTCTACCCCATTTGGCTACTTCGTTATTTCCATTTGGCTTAGTCTATCCAATCAAGGCTCCACTAATAAGATTCACTTTTGGAGACGGTCCGTGGAAAACCTTGAAAATTACGAAAAATTGTAATTTGCCACTCTGAAATAGGACATCCATCTTCAATGTGGTACACCATGTCCGGTTTCTCGTAATCCCTAAATGCCCCTGAAATCTTTTTCGTATAAAATCCCACATAAATAAAAGTTTTTCCGCGAAATTTCTCCGGGTCGGCAATCGGATTGGGGCGCCACAAATCATACTGGCTGTGGCGATTGCCTACCAAAACGCCCAGGGTGTATACCGTTGGGTTCCCTTGGCAATAAAAGGCCAACTCTCCCGGAGCTACCCAGGAATCGGCGGCAATAACCGGTTCAATTCCTTGCCTGCGAAGTGCAGCGACACGGTCATCCACTGCTTCTGCTAACGTTTGCCATCCACGTAGTCGGCAAGTTGGATCAATCCGGCGGATGGGATATTTTTGTTTTTCGGTAGGATTTCCCGCCAATCGAACCAACACCGGCTGGGTGAGAAGTGGATTATGAGAAGCCACAATCAACATTATACCTAGGAAAGACGTCCCAAACGTTCCACACCAGACAAATCGGCGAGTAACAGTGCTCCCGGTTTGCCATACTTGGATCAGATAACCGGCTGCAAGAACCAAGCCGGACAGATAACAAGCAATGGCCCAATTGGCTTCGCCGCCATTGGTAGTAAAACCGAAAAAGAAGAAAAGCAGAAACATAGGAGCCGACATCCACCATAAGTAGCGTTGTTCCGGACTCGCCGGACGCCAAGGTGCATACACCCACATGGACTGCAGCCAAAAAACAAACCAGAACCCCAAAAACAGGGCAAATTGAGTTGCCGCAAATTTTAATGGGCCGATCCAGTTGATATGAGTTTCTGTGGAACGAATCCCCGAAAGTTGATTGACATGGAGAAATCCAATCCAGTTGTGTAGGAAATTCCAGTAAAGGATCGGCGAACAAAATAGGAATGCAACCAGGACGGAAATCCATAATCCCGGTTTCCATAACAATCGCCGGTAAGTCCCGCTAAACAGGAGAAACAGCCCCAAAGAGGGGTACCACAGAACCATGGTGTATTTCGCCAACATCCCCAGCCCCACCAGGATTCCCATCACCGGCCAGGCCCACCCCGATTTCCGAAAGATCGCCTGATAGGCAGCAACTAGCGCCCAACACCAACAACAGGTGTAGGGAGAATCGATGGTCATTATCAACGAACCGGCTGCCAGGACAGGCATCGTCAATGCCAGGACAATTAACCCAAAGGAGAAGGATTCGCGGCGGTAGATTTGCGTTGCCAACACATACAAACCCAACAGCAAAAAACTGCCGCATACAACTGCCGGCAGGCGAACGGCAACCATTTGCGAACCGGTTACTTGAACCGACCAGTCTCCGGTCAGCCAGCAACTAAGCCGGATCAAATAGGCTACGAGGGGGCCTTTGCTGTAGTAGCTCCAATCTAAATTCCGGGACCAATCCCAGTAGTGAGCTTCGTCGGGGGCCAAGTCCAAAGGGCAATAGTAGGCCAGATAAATTATCCGCAGAACCGCGGTTCCAAGTATCAAGAGTCCTGCCGACAACCGCCATTTCCATACCTGGGACTGATTATCAGGCAAAGTGTGCGTGTGAGACATGAATCCATCCTTGCAAAGCACCTGTGGTGAATTTAATTCCTAGCTTTTAGGAATTCCCCAATGTGTTGTCAATGCTTCCAAAGCGAACTTGTAAAGTGGTGAAAACCGGCAATTTCAAAGGGAAATTGGAGAAAATGATCAGCTTCTTGACAGAACCCAACGGGGCTTCGATATTTTTTCCATGCCATTTAGGAGAAAATGCCAAATTTTATCCTTGTTATTTGACTGTGAGCAGCTTTCAACCTACTTTTGAATCAACAAGCGGAATGAGGATGTAGGCGATAAACACAACAACTCGCCGAACTTGGATAAATCCTACTAACACCCTATTGTCCTCGAAAAGGCAAACTCGTCGTAAGGCGAGGACGCAAAGCCATGGGTCCTGAATACCCCAGGACTGCCAGGTTGCCGAAGTTGACTGGTATCGGGTGACCCAACCCCAATCTCCCCCACCATCATCACCGGCCTGAGATACAAGAAAGGGTGGCCACAACAGGCACTCTTTAGAGATTGTACGCATTGTCGAAAGGGGATTCTGATGTCGAACTTCTACCAGTTTATCCGTGATTTCCTGAAAAAGGAAGACGGCCCCACTGCGGTGGAATATGCGGTCATGCTTGCCCTCATTTTTGT
>CAZPPD010000664.1:0-3886 GCA_964588185.1 uncultured Alcaligenaceae bacterium
GGTTGACCCCTTTTTCGCGACACCAGCTTGAGCACCGTTCTTAATCCATCGCCTAACCAGCCAAACCCGGATCGGTATTTTTAAATAGGGACTCTTGAACTGCCTGAGAGAAACGGCCTCCCTATATTCAAATACCGAACAGGGTTTCAAGGAGACGGAACCTTGAATAGCAAACTTCTTCTGACGCTTTGGTCGCTGTTGGTTTTAGCAGGGGGGCTGTCGGCCCAACCTCCTGCCAACGAGATGCCGCAAACCGAATATTTTGGCGGAGAGGAAGACGTCTCGCCGCAGGAATACCCTGTGGAATATCCTGCCGAGACTTACCCCGCAAGCTACCCCGACTATGGATTGCACCCCTGCCATAATTGCCGGCCCACGGAATATGTCGGCGGCGGATATATGATTTGGTGGCTCCAAGGTTTCGAAATCCCCGCCATACTTACCACGGGACCTGCGCTCGACCCGTCGACCTCAGGAGCTCTCGGGATCCCGGGAACCCAGGTCTTGGTTGGAGAGGAGGATGCTGATTTCGACTCTTTCTCCGGCGGCCATATCAACGCCGGCATGTGGTTCGGCCGCGTTCCTCACTTTGGTTTTGACCTTGGTTTTTTTGGCCTGGAACAGGAACGGAATATTTCACTGACCCAATCCGCTTCCAATGGGTTGCCGGTATTGGCCCGGCCGCGTTTAAACGCCATCACCAATTCCCAGGGTGTTTTGTTGGTTGCCTTCCCGGGAGTTGCAGACGGTTCCTTTGATGTGAATGCGCGATCCCGCTTGTTGGGGGCTCATGCGGATTTAATGTTCGCCGCCAATGAACAACGGGACCTTACTTTCCTGTTTGGATTTCGTTATCTGGATATGGATGAAGGACTGGCCCTGACCCAATTTACTAACGTCCAATCCGGTGGTGTGGTCGGTTTTTTGGGAATGCCTTTGACCGCACCGTCCAGCGTCCGCATTCAAGACGTGTTTGATGTTCGCAATCGCTTTTTTGGAGTTGGATTAGGTGTTCGCGGCAAAATGCGGTGGGAGCGAGTCTGGCTGGAAATGATGGGCCGGCTAGGATTGGGAACCACTCGCCAATCGTTATCGGTAATTGGCCAGACCGAACTCTTTAATGCCGGTGTTCCCGCCGGAGTTGCTGTAGGTGGTCTATTGGCTCAAAACACGAATATTGGCCAACAAACCTTTACGGAATTTACCGCCATCCCGGAAATAGAACTCAAGTTGGGATTCGACCATTCCCAGCACTTAACCTCTTTCGCATGTTATAACTTCATCTACTGGAGCAACGTCATTCGCCCGGGAGATCAAATTGACACTGCGGTTAATATCACCAACCAGCCCTCCAGCTTGGCTTTTGGAGCCGGCGGCGGCCCGGCAAGACCAGCCCGGATTTTCGATCAGAACAGCTTCTGGGCCCAGGGATTAAATTTCAGTTTCTTGTTCAAATTCTAGAGATAAAAATGCTTTGGTAGGTCGGGTCTCCAGCCTCAAGGCCCGACCTAAGTGCACGGGCTAACTTGCCACTGGGTTCGCCTTTTCTGGATCTACCTTAAGATCCGCTATGGCTTTTGCTACCGCTTCCGGCTTCATCTCTCCACGCTTACCAAGTTCATGCAATGCCGTGATAGCGATACACTCGGCATCGACCTCAAAAAATCGCCGGAGAGAAACGCGGTCTTCACTACGCCCGAAGCCATCAGTGCCCAGAGGAACGATTCCGCCCGGGACCCAGCGTTGAATCATTTCGGGAAGGGACTTCATATAATCGCTGGCGGCAATGAAAATTCCGTCTTCATTCTCTAAGGTCTTCTCAACATAACTCTGCTGGGGCTTCTCGGTGGGATGAAGTCGATTCCAACGCTCGCACTCCAACGCTTCGCGGCGGAGTTCCTTGTAACTAGTCACACTCCAAACATTGGCGGCAACCTTGTACTGATTGGCAAGGATTTCTTGAGCCCGTAACGCTTCGTTTAGAATGGAACCACTACCCAGCAGATTAATTTTGCTTTTTGGGCCGCCTTGGACTTTGGGAGCGTCTTTTAACTTGTACATCCCTTTGAGAATGCCTTCAGAAATGTGCTTCTCTTCTGGCATGGGAGGCATCTGATAATTTTCGTTGCCGACCGTGATGTAGAAAAAGACGCTTTCCCCTTCCTGATACATGCGGCGAATTCCATCCTGAACAATTACTGCCAATTCATAGGCATAAGCAGGATCGTAAGAAACAACATTCGGCACCGTAGAGGCAGTAATGTGACTATGGCCGTCCTGGTGCTGCAGCCCTTCGCCCATTAAGGTGGTTCGGCCGGCAGTCCCGCCTACCAAGAAGCCGCGGGTTCGCATATCGGCAGCGGCCCAAATGAGATCGCCGATTCTTTGGAAACCGAACATGGAATAATAGATGAAAAAGGGGATGGTGGGGATTCCCTGAGTACTATAGGCTGTTCCGGCGGCAATGAAGGACGAGATGGAACCGGCTTCGGTAATGCCTTCTTCCAAAATTTGCCCTTCTTTGGCTTCGCGGTAACGGGTAAGGGTTTTGAAATCCACCGGTTGATACAGTTGGCCCACGCTGGAATAAATGCCAAACTGAGTGAACATGCCTTCCATCCCAAACGTTCGGGCTTCATCGGGAATGATGGGTACGATCCACTTGCCGATTTCCTTGTGCTGGAGCAACAGCCGCAGCACATTGACAAAAGCCATGGTGGTGGATACTTCCTGGTTGCCGCTGCCGTGCAAGACAGCATTGAATACCTCCAACGACGGAGCTTTTAGTGGTTCACAATCCACTCGCCGCACTGGAACCGGACCGCCCAACTCCTCGCGCTTTTCTTTCATGTAGGTCAATTCATTGCTGTCTTCCGGCGGCCGATAAAACGGGGTTTCGCCGACTTGCTCATCCGAGATCGGAATGGCAAAACGAGAACGAAAGCCCGCCAATTCTTTCTCATTCAACTTCTTCTGCTGGTGAGTGATATTGCGGCCCTCTCCAGCTTCTCCCATGCCGTATCCTTTGATGGTCTTGGCTAGGACAACTGTCGGCCGGCCATTGTGGGTATGAACAGCTTCATGATAGGCCGCGTAAACCTTGGAGGGATCATGGCCGCCTCGGGTAAGCCGGTGCAGTTGCTCATCGGAAAGATGGTCGACCATTTTCTTGAGTTCCGGATACTTGCCGAAGAAAAACTCGCGTACGAACTCACCCGATTCCACCGCCAACCGTTGGTATTCGCCGTCCACAACTTCTTCCATGCGTTTGACCAACAAGCCGTCCTTGTCATTGGCGAGCAAGGGATCCCAGTCGCTGCCCCAAATGACTTTGATAACATTCCATCCAGCTCCCCGGAAGGCTCCTTCCAATTCCTGAATGATTTTGCCGTTGCCCCGAACCGGTCCGTCCAAGCGTTGCAAGTTGCAGTTGATCACCCAAATAAGATTGTCCAGCCTTTCCCTGGAAGCCAAGGTAATAGCTCCAAGGGTTTCCGGCTCATCGCACTCTCCATCGCCGACAAAACTCCAGATGTGTTGGCCCGAAGTGTCTTTCAAACCACGGTGTTCCAGGTAGCGATTAAAGCGGGCATGGTAGATACTCATGATGGGGCCGAGGCCCATCGATACAGTGGGAAATTGCCAGAAATCCGGCATCAGCCACGGATGGGGGTAGGAGGAGAGCCAGCCGCCTTCGGCTAGATCTCTGCGGAAGTTCCCCAGGTTTGTCTCGGTGAGCCGCCCTTCCAAATAGGCCGGAGCGTAGTTTCCCGGAGTGGCGTGGCCTTGGAAATAAATTTGGTCGCCCCCGCTGGGATGATTGGGGCCGGTGATAATGTGATTAAAGCCGTCTTCGTATAGAGTAGCTGCAGAAGCATAAGTAGAA
>CAZPPD010000665.1:0-3884 GCA_964588185.1 uncultured Alcaligenaceae bacterium
CGCTACCCCCAGCTACACAGCCCAAAGATAACCCACTTCCCCCCCTTCCCGACCAAACCCCGGTTGCTCCCAAGCCGGAGCCTCAACCTCTTCCCCCGCCGGGAAAGGTCCAAGACAAGATTTCTCCCCCGCTCCCGGAACCAATTCCGGCCCCGGAACAAAAATCCGAAATCAAGCCCATTCCGGAACCCACTCCTCCGCCGCCGGGCCCGATTCCCGACCAACCGGACTCCCCTCCGGTTGTGGCCAAAGATAATCCAAAGGATTACCTGAAGGTAAAACCGAAAGCATCACCTTGGAAAATCAAGCTGGAAATTGTGGAGAACCGTAATCGGCTTACCGTCACCACCAAAGACAAAATTCATTTCGAAGTTGTGTGTGACAAGGTGGTGCTGGAAAACCCCTTGGGCTCAGTGGAGGCAACGGGAAAGGTGGACTTCAAGAGTAACCAATATAGTGGGTCTTGTGAGCGATTGGTAATCAAGTGGCATCAAACCCAGATTCGCCTGGAAGGCAATGCCAAAGTCCGTGTGCATAACCTCTTACAAGAAAACCACGGCGATTTAGAGTTTCATGCTCCGCAATTCCGGTTTCGATTGATCCCGAATGAAGATTAGATTTGAACCTGTCCAATTCAGCCAAGGCATCCAAACACTGAGTCCACTTCGACGATTCTAACCCCAGGTTATACTTTTACTGGGAATGAACTCAATGTGCGGGCCAAGGTGATTCCCCCAAACCTCACCCCAATCCATTGCGAACCATGGATGTCGAAGTTGCCAGGACTTATTCTTTAGTCGGATGAATTTCCGAAGGTAAACGGACCTAGACCTGTGGATCCAACAGCGACTGTAATTTATGTGGTGATCACGGTCTTTCTGGCAACCTTAACGCAGTCCACCTTCGGGTTTGGCAATGCCCTGGTAGCCATGCCCCTTCTATTCTTGGTGATGGATCGCAATTTGGCCACTCCATTGGTGGCCATGGTCGCTTTGACGGTAGCCATCACCGTAACTCTTAGCGACTGGCGCGACATTAATTTTTCCAGTGCCCGCAATCTGATTGTGGCTTCCTTGTGCGGGATTCCTCTGGGAATTCTGTGGTTAAAAGAAGCACCCGTTGTGTTGGTGAAAG
This sequence comes from uncultured Alcaligenaceae bacterium, assembly GCA_964588185.1. Taxonomy (GTDB): domain Bacteria; phylum Planctomycetota; class Planctomycetia; order Gemmatales; family Gemmataceae; genus CAZPPD01. The sequence continues at coordinate 1,135 of CAZPPD010000665.1, forward strand.
GCGGTTTGGGAATTCTGGTGATCGGATTCTCTGTTTTCAACTTGTTCACCCCCAAGACCCCTTATTTACCCAAGGACTGGCCGGGAATTTTCTTCGGATTTTCGGCGGGAATTCTGGGCGGAGCTTATAATACCGGCGGTCCTCCGGTAGTTATATTCGGAACCTTGCGAGCCTGGTCTCGAGAACAATTCCGGGCAACAATCCAAGGCTTTTTCGTTCCCAACGGGATCATGGTGGTCTGTGGGCATTGGATGGTAAACTTGTGGTGGAAAGAAACGTTCTCACCAAGAGAAGCGTTAGGATTTTATGTTATTTGCTTGCCGGTAGCATTCTTGGCAGTTCTAATCGGCCGAGGTATTAACCGGAGGTTTTCCCCACAAGGATTTCGCCGAGTCATCTATGCGATCCTTCCTTTTTTAGGGACTACCTTGCTGGTCCAGGCTTGCTGGGATGCTTTTCATTGAGGCTATCTTAAAGATTTATGCCGGAACCGTGATCGAAGGAGCTTCATGTTGCCTAAAAGATCGCCTTGGTTTTGCGTGTTCGGGATTATCCTCCTGAGTCATCTCGGTTGCTCCCGCCAAGACAGCTTTCCTAATCGGCCGATTGTATTAATCTGTCCGTGGTCGGCGGGAGGTGGTACGGACCGAATCGGCCGCCAAATCGCGGTGCAATTGGAACAGGAACTTGGGGTTCCCGTGAATGTGGTGAACGCAACTGGGGGAGCCGGGGTTACCGGCCATCGCCGAGGTGCCTTGGCCCGGCCGGATGGCTACACCATTACCATGATCACTCCAGAATTGAATAAGCATCATTGGCGCAGTTTAACCAATATTACGTACAAAGATTTTCAACCCCTGGTCTTGGTGAATCGCGATGAGGCCGCCATCTTCGTCCATTCGGATTCTCCCTGGAAAAGCCTCAAGGAACTTTCCGATGCCATTCGCAATGCCGACAAGGGCGAGATTACGGCTTCCGGCACTGCCTATGGCGGTATCTGGCACCTCAGCATGGCGGGCTGGCTGAAAAAAGAGGGCATTGATCCGCAGCATGTCACTTGGGTTCCTATGGGCGGTTCCGACCCCTCCTTGGATGTACTCGCCAAAGGGGGTTTAGACCTTGTTTGTTGCAGTGTGCCCGAAGCCCAGGCCCGGTTGGATTCCAAAAGGATTCGCTGCCTGGGAATTATGGCACCGAAAGGCGAGGGGAAACCAGGTATTCCCACCTTCCAGGAGCAGGGGATTGATTGGGTTCATCGCGGTTGGCGTGGCTTGGCTGTTCCCCAAGACGTTCCTGAGGAGCGAGTCAAAATTCTGATGAAAGCAGCGTTGAAGGTCGCAAGGAGTCAGGAGTATCAAAAATTTTTGGAGAATGCCGGTTTTGGCTATGCCGCCGAACCGCCAAAAGAATTTCTGGCCGCCTTGAAAGTAGACAACAAAACTTATGGCCAAATGTTAAACAGCCCCGCCTTTCAAGACATCCGCCGGCCCCTTTTTGGCCCCATGTTTTTTCCCGCCATTTTGATTAGCCTGCTAGTCGTCGGCACTTTGATGACCATCCCCGGAGGAAGTAAAATCGCCCTCGTTGTCGGCTGGGTGATTGCTTTCACGCTGGTGGTGGAAATAACCGGTTTTGTGATTGGCGGGATTGTTTTGCTGAGCCTGCTGCTGTTTTCCTTCCGAGCCAAGTGGCAAGTTGCCCTTCTCCTGCCCATAATCTTAATCCCTGTTCTCTACCAGTTATTCGCAGTAACCCTGAGGGTGGCTCTCCCTTGGGGATGGTTGGGTTGGTAATATGCCGGAAGCCTTGTTCCAAGCGGTCGCAAATGTTTTCTTGGACCCAACCATCTGGGTTATCGTACTTCTTGCGGCCGCCTACGGGGTTTTCGTGGGCTCTACTCCAGGTTTGACTGCCACCATGGCGACTGCATTGTTGGTTCCCATCACCTACTGGATGGAACCAGTGCCCGCTCTAGCAGCCGTGGTCACTATGGTCGCCTGTGCCATTTTCGCCGGAGACATTCCCACCACTCTGCTCCGCATACCCGGAACGCCGGCATCTGCTGCTTACGCCGATGATGTGTATGGATTTACGCAGCGAGGGCAATCCGGTAAGGCACTGGGTGTCTGCCTGGTCGGAAGTGTCCTGGGCGGGTTGTTCGGAGCCATTGTGTTGATGACCTTGGGCCACCAACTGGTATGGATTACCGACTGGTTTACCGTGCCCGAGTATTTTTGGTTGTATCTCTTGGGGCTTAGTTGCGCGATTTTGGTTTCCCGAGCCTCTACCCTGAACGCGACCATTGGGCTTCTGATTGGCCTGTTGATTTCAACTGTGGGCCTCAGTGCTGTTCATACCCAAGCTAGGTTCACTTTCGACAATCCGGAATTGTTCAATGGCATTAACTTTATTCCGGCAATGATTGGCCTGTTCGGTATTTCCGAAGTCCTGAAAAATATTCTCACCTTGAATGAGCCTGTAACGCCTGACAGTGGCATCAATCCAAAATCAGAAACTCCGGATTCATCTCAAGAGCAGAATGGTGAAACCGATACCGGGGAATCGCCAGCGGAATCATCAAGGTACGAGAAACCTGAGCGGGAATCATCGGGGGGATTTGTTCAAGAAGCCATCCTGTCTGTTTTTGGCTCGGCATTCAGCATCCTATTGCGAAGGAAGATTCCTTTCTTACGCTCCGGTTCTATAGGGACTTTGGTAGACATGTTGCCGGGAGCAGGAGCCGCCATTGC
>CAZPPD010000666.1:0-3881 GCA_964588185.1 uncultured Alcaligenaceae bacterium
GAGCAAAACAACCGGGCTGCGATGAGGAAAATTTGGTATCAAGTGCCCTACGACAACCAAGAAGGCTCTTCCTTTGGCGAAGCCTTGAGTAAACACAATCGCTTCTCGCATATCACCGTTCAACTGGTTAAGGTGGGAGAGCAAACCGGGATCCTCGACACCGTGATCCTGCGAGCAGCCGAGCTTATGGAACATCGGCGGAATTTACGTGGAAATCTACTGACAGCCCTCGCCTATCCCACTCTTGTTTTTGTAGCCGCCATTGGAGTTTCGGTGTTTCTGGTGTTTTACGTGATCCCAAAACTTGCCAATTTTTTGTCGAGCTTGGGACGTAGGTTGCCGGCCATGACTCAGAGCCTGGTCGATGTTTCCAGTTGGATGGTAGAAAATCTGCTGATGGTGGTGATTAGTCTGGTAGCCGTTGTAATCGGTTTGATTGTTACTTACCTGTGGCCGCCGGGGCGACTTTTCATAGATCGGATTTCCCTCCGTATTCCTATCTTGGGAGGTGTATTCCGCATGTCGGCAACGGCTTTGTTTGCCCGAGGCCTCGGGCTACTGGTCCGTAGCGGAGTGACACTCTTGGAAGGGCTTCGAACTCTGGAGGAGATTCACCGCAACCGGCATTTGGTGAATCATGTTGCTGCCGCCCGGCAGTCGGTGATGCGGGGGGGAGATTTGGGGTCCGCGCTCAAGCCGCGTGGGACTTACCTGCCAATGCTGTCTCATATGGTAGTTGTGGGCGAGTCGGCAGGAAACCTGGACGACGTTTTGGACGAGGTGGCTCGATTTTACGATCATCAACTGGAGAAAACCATTCAGCGGCTCAGTGACTTAATCGAACCGGTCATCATCATTGTGGTAGGGGCTATTGTTGGGTACGTTTACATTGCCTTTTTCATGGCGTTGTTCGCGGTGGCAGGAGGGAGTTGAGCCAAAAGGGAAACTGGGACACCCTGGATTTATTTGGGCTTGACCGGGGATTAGCATTTTTCTAGAAGCTCTCCTCTTCTTTATATTAAAAATGGCATTCTCTCTGTTTCCCCCTGACCCCAAGGTTAGAGATGGGGACTAATTCTTGAGGTGCACCTATGAAATATGTTGTTCGTATTTTGGCTGCGCTCCTTATTTTCACTGTTTTCATCGGCAAAGAAATTGGATCGCAACCGCCCGAAGAAAACGGACCGGTGTTTGCTGATAAGGAAGACCCGGCACCAGGCAAAAGTAAAGGGGGAGATCCGACAAGTCCCAGTCCTCTGCTCAAAGATAAATTGAATCAGGGAAAGGAAAGCCAAGGGAACAGCGGCACAAGTACTTTTCCTACGTTCGCATTAAAGGGCAGAATGATCTCCTCGGATGATAGTTCGGCTGTATTGGTTGAGGTAAACGGCGAGATGAAACTGTTGCAAAAAGGGAATCAGTTTACGGCAGGGGGATACTTTTTCCAGGTCCTGGTGATTAACCGAAACGGAGTGACTTTCGAAATCCAGCCTCTAAATAAAACCTTTATTCTCAACTAATATTGACCGATCCGGGATCTATCCGCAGGAAAGGAGTCCTGAAATGTGGTATCGCCTCGTAAAGTGCAAACTTTTCGGGAGCGTACTGGTTCATGTCTTGTTTCTGGTTCAGGCATTGGCTCAGGAGATTCCTCGGGCCGAAACCAATACCACAGCAGTGCCAGTTCTTTCCTCGAATACCTCAAAGGCTAAACAATTGTCCCCGAATCCGGTGGTTCCAAGTCAATCCAATTTGATTCCTTCCAGTTCGGAAGATCGGCTTATCAAATACCATCAAGAAGAAGCTGCCAAACAGCAACTGGAACTACCGCAACTTCCTAAGGTAAATCCGGGTAATCTCCAAGCGCAAGCGGAGTTGCCGTTTCCCCGAGTCGTCGAAAAAAAGCTGGAGCTCCTGGAATTTCGAGATATTCCTCTTTCGGAAGCGCTGCGGTTGTTTAGCAAGCAGACTGGAATCCAGGTGGTGGCATCCGCGAAAGCCGGGGAGCAGAAAATATCCGCGTACTTGGAAAATGTCACCGGCCATCAGGCACTCAGTGTCATTGTCCGAGCCAATGGTTTATTTTTAAAGACCGACCCGGATTCCGGCATCCTGGCAATCTACACTCAAGAGGAGTACGACAACGACCTGACCAGCTTCCGGGAGGAAGATGTCAAGGTTTTCACCCTGCTCTACCCCAACTCCTACGATGTGGCCATCGCCATCCGGGATTTATTCGGGGAGAAGGTTTTCCTCAGTTTTGGCGACAATGATATCAACCTCCTGCAAGACCTCACCGCCCGGTTCACTCGATTTGATCTGATCGACCAGCGGAATCAGGGAGCATTATTTGGTGGATTTGGTGGTGGACTCGGTGGTGGATTTGGCGGCGGCTTGGGTGGACTTGGCGGCGGTTTCGGTGGGCTTGGTGGTTTTGGGGGGATTGGCGGTGGTTTTGGTACAGGTATTGGCGGTGTTGGCGGCTTAGGTGGGGTTGGCGGCGTCGGCAGTGGTGGTTTGGGAGGCATCGGTAGAGGTGGCGGCTTAGGCGGAATTGGTGGTGTTGGCGGGCTCGGTGGCATTGGAGGAGTTGGAACAGGTTTCGCTACCAACCAAGGAGGTGCAGGCCAAACCGGAGCTACTCAACAAAGCGAAGATGTTACCATCTATGTGACTGCCGTTCGCAAACACAATCAGATCGTTGTCCGCACCAGCGATCCCAAGGCGATGGCCCGTATTTGCGATCTGATTCAAAAGCTGGATGTTCCCACACCTTTGGTGTTGCTAGAGGTTAAAATCCTGGTAGTTGACCTGAATGATGATTTCGAATCCTTCTTCGATTACCAATTTTCCGAACCCTTTTCTGCTGGTGGCTTTTCGAGCGGAAATATCATCGCACCTGCGGCCGACGTGCTCACGGATACCGGGGCAAAGCGATTAACTTCCATAGCATTGGGTGGTAGCGGCTTTGACCCAACTGCCCTGTTGTTCCAATATGTGACTGCGAATTTTCGTTTTCGTCTCCAGCTCCTCGAAACAAAGAATCGTATTACGGAGGTAGCAACACCTACGATTTTGACTGCCAACAATGAGGTCAGCCGCATTTTTATCGGCCAAACTCAACCGATTACCGTCGGCTTTACTCCCGGCCAGATTGTTACTACCGGGGTCGCCACCGCGAATACCGTCCAGGCGACTCCCATTACCCAGCTCGTGGATGTCGGCACGCAATTGTTAATCACTCCCAATATCAATGCCGACCGCACGGTAACTTTAAGAATCACTCAGCAGACTTCCAGAGTAATCGAAGACGGCGGAACAATTCCTTTGCCGGACCCTAATGGTGGGGTCACGGATGTGGATGTGGATATCGTCGCGCAACAGACCTATAGCGGTACCATAGTTGCCAAAGACGGCTTGGCTATTGCCATTGGTGGTTTGATAGAGGAGGGGATACGCGACAACCGGGCTGAAGTTCCTGTTCTTGGCCGTATTCCTTATGTGGGAGTCCTTTTCCGCCGGCAGATGTCGGAACGTTTTCGGCGGGAACGCATCTTGGTGATCCGTCCCTATGTCTTTTATACTCCGGTGGAATCTGCGATCTTAACCAAGAACCTCCTCAAAGATTTGAGTTTCCACCCATTGTCTCCGCATGCTCAAGGCGGCCTCAACACCTTCGCTCCTCAAGAAATCCTGCAACCGAATCCCCCGCTGACTCCAGCAGAGATGCTGTTCCGCGTGCACATGTTTACTCCCAAGGATTTTTAGGCATGAACCAGAACTGCAGGAAAATCCTTCTACCTATCCGATCGGTACCCCAGCTGGTACCGCGAAAAGGTGTCAGGTACCTTTTTCCGGAACACCGCAAAGGATGTTTACAT
>CAZPPD010000667.1:0-3869 GCA_964588185.1 uncultured Alcaligenaceae bacterium
GGCTGGTTATAATTCGGCGGTGTCGGCTTTAAAATGTGCGGTGGCGGCTTTAACATCGGCGGTGGCGGCTTCGGAATCTTCTAACTGCCTCTCCATCTGTGGATAAAAATACCTGAGCCTATTGGTGAATTCGCTGATAGGCTCTAAAGGTTCCACTGAAGTATATATTTCAAGATTCTTCAGAAAATAAGGGTTGAAATCCCAGAATTCAGTGGGACACCATAGCCTCTTTCTTTTCCCTCACTCGGAAACCAAAGTAAAAAATAACTCCTCTAAATCATTCTGTTGATATTTGTCGCGAAGTTCACTTAACGTCCCGCAAGCCCGTATCTTTCCTTGGCCGATGATGGCCACCCGATCGCACAACTTTTCCACTTCCGCCATAATATGAGTGGAATAAACGATGCACTTCCCCATATCCCGAAGTTGCTTGACGGCATCTCGCACTGCCCTGGCCACCAGGACATCCAACCCCAACGTCGGCTCATCGAAAATCAGTACTGGCGGGTCGTGAATAATGGCCCTGGCAATCGAAACCTTTTGCCGCATTCCCGTACTCATTTTGGCCCCTTGCAATTCGCGAAAGTCGTTCATCTGCAAGGTGGAAAAAACATATTCCATGCGGGATTGCAGGTAGTTTCCCTCCAAACCATATAAGCGAGCAAAGTAGTCCACAATCTCCCAAGCGCTCATGCGGTCGTAAAGAGCCGTATTGGCAGACAGAAAACCAATGTTCTGCCGAACTTTGTCCGGATCCATTACCACATCAAAGCCGGCAACCGTAGCTTTTCCACTGGTCGGACGCAGGACGGTACACAAAACCCGCATGGTGGTGGTCTTGCCCGCCCCATTTGGTCCCAGTAAACCAAATATTTCACCCGGCTTGGCTTCAAAACTGACCTTATCGATGGCCAGAATTTCTCCCCGCCGCATATCGTGAAAGGCTTTGGTCAGATTTTCGACTTGAATCATGAAGGGAGAGTTTTGGAGTTTTATTGCATTGGCTGATGAGCTTGTGAACGGTTCACAAAAGAACGCCGTAATCTTCAAATCCATTTTAAACTAAAGGCAGTGAGATGTTGTGACCCGCGGCCAATTTTTCCATGGCGGTGCCGTCTTCCTGGTCCAGATATTCGTAAAACACATTTCGTTGGCGAGGGATATACCCTGCCTCGCGAATCGCATCCCTGATTTGTTCCAAGGTCAGATAATGAACGGTTCCTGCCGATGCGACCACATTTTCCTCGATCATGAGGCTACCCATATCGTTCGCGCCGTAAAGTAATCCCAGCTGCCCAACCTTCAATCCTTGAGTTACCCACGAGGATTGAATATTAGGGATATTGTCCAAATAAAGACGGGCAATAGCCTGGGTTTTTAAATACTCATGGGCTCCCTTTTTGGGAATATCGGCCATGTCGGTATGATCCGGTTGGAAAGTCCAACAGATAAAGGCGGTAAAGCCACCCGTTTCATCTTGCAATGATCGCAATCGCTTAAACGTTTCAACGCGTTCGGCAACAGTTTCCACATGACCGAACATCATAGTGCAAGTGGACCGTCCACCAATTTCATGCCAGGTCCGATGAACATCCAACCATTCGTCCGTAAGGCATTTGTTTTTCGTGATGGCTTTACGGACTCGGTCCACTAAAATTTCACCTCCGCCGCCGGGGAGACTTCCCATGCCGGCATCTTTGAGCCGCTGCAGAACCTCGCGGAGAGGAATTTTGTTGAGCTTATGAAAATGCCACAATTCAGGAGCACTGAAAGCATGAAGGTTAAAGTGTGGGAACTTCTCTTTTATTTCCGCCAGGAGTTCTTCGTACCAATCCAAAGTGAGAGTAGGGTGATTTCCGCCTTGTAATAAGGCCTGGTCACCGCCAAGTTTGATGGTCTCCTCAATTTTCTCAAACAGTTCTTCGCGGCTGAGAACATAAGCGTCCTCGTCGCCGTTCTTCCGGTAAAAAGCACAGAAATCGCAAACCGCCGCACAGACATTGGTGTAATTGATATTGCGGTCAATGTTGTACGTTCGATAGGGCTCTGGATGAAGACGGTTGGAAACTGCATGGGCAGCTTGCCCGAGTTGGTTGATATCGGAGCACTCAAATAGAGAGCAACCCTCCTCAAAAGTCAGGCGTTCGCCCTCAACGGCTTTCGACAAGATGCGGTTGATAAAATTCAAGATTAACTCCTCGACGCGCCAAACCTAGCTCACAAGCGAGCATGTAAAAGTGATGCAATCCGGCCAACTCACGCGGCCCCAGATCAAAATGGATGATGTTGCCAAGGTAGCGGCGGCAAAACCCGGCGTCCAGTCCTAAGCGGGGAGCCTCATCAAAAGCAATCGGTCCCGTGTTGGCACAACCTCGTTTTTTGGCCTCATAAAAGGCCTCAAAGGTCGGCCCCAGGTCGACTCCACTGCGCACTGCCCACACCGCGTAGACAAACGGCAGTCCAGTCCAGTCATGCCATTCTTGGCCAAGGTCATATGCATATGCAAAGCCCGGAAGGCAGGCATGCATCGCCCGGTCACCAATTAGCAGCACCGCATCGGTATCCAGGTCTTCCGGGTTGGAATCCATGGGAAACGGTTGGATTTCCAGTTCGACCTTTTGCCGCGTCCGCAAGAGGATTTGGGTTAAAGCGGCACTGGTCCGCGACCCTTCATCCAAAGCAACCCGGCGGATTTGAGCCCATGGTTTGCGGCTGAACAAGGTAACACTCAGGACAGGTCCCTGACTTGCGATGGAAATATCAGCAAGGACGGTATAATCCTCTTGTCGGAAATATTCGACAATGGGAATTAAAGCCACGTCTAATTGTTGGACAGCTAATAAGTCTGCTAATCGACTGGGCAAATCTAAAATCAATTCCGCATTTTGGGCAAGCTTATCCAAGTCAAAGATCAGGGGTTTTGTGTTGAGATAATTGACCGCGCCAATGCGAATTTTGTGTTCCATGTAAAGGTCCTTAAAACCAATTGAAGACTACACTTAATTATATGCTGGTTTCGCACATTTCAATAGATTCGAAACATTGAAAAGAATCAATCCCTCTTCAAATGTCCCAATGTCCCACTGCCATACTGAATGTTTCGTGTTTTGCCTGAAAGCGAAGTACTTTAAAAATCCAGGCGACCATGTTTAAGACCAAAGGGTGAATTAAAACCAAACTTCTGTGGGACACCCTTAACTTTCTGCCTAGTTGATAACCGTTGGAGACAAACAGCCTTAACCGGAATTACCCGATACTTTTGGACCCATTCAGCACCGTTCTCCAATCAGAAGGTGATAGCAACCGCAGATGAGCACGCGATGAAGGTACTCCCGACGCCTAGAGTTCAAAATCCTCTGCAAATTAATCAATCGGATGGATAACGGATTACTTCTTCAAACTCCGCGGCCGCCTCCGAGTCTTCAAATCCATCTTGGCACCGTTCCGAGAAAGCTCGTCTTCCCGAATCGATGCAAAACCGTTTGCTAATTGCTGCCCTTCCCCGTGAGACCCGTTTGCTAACCGCTGACCTTCCCTGGGAGACCCTTCTGCTAACCGCTGTCCCTCTCTTTGGGACTCGGAAAAACCCTTTGTTAACTGTTCAAGACCTGCCTCACCTCATCGTTCCCGCTCTACCGCCATCCGTTCGCCAATCGCCGCTTCCCCGCCCTTATTCTGAAAAAAACGGGCCGTATTCTCCTCCGCAGTAGTGCCTCTTTTTTCCTTTCGCTGTCCATGTGTGCCATTTGCTGCCACTGATGATTTATTCTTCCTTTTTTGCTTCTTTTTCTTCTGGGCTTGCTCGGCTTCCAAGTCCTGCTGCAGCTTTCCTGCAAATTTCTTGGTCATCTCGTCGCCTATCCCCGGCC
>CAZPPD010000668.1:0-3860 GCA_964588185.1 uncultured Alcaligenaceae bacterium
ACCGTAACGAATGATTTGAACTTCAATGGTGGGGTTGGACTGTTCAATCTTGTGGGCGGCACTTTGACCATTAATGATCAGATTAATATGGCCAACGGCGGCAATACTTCCACCTTTACATTGACCGATGGTGTTCTCGACATGACCAATGGAGATGTGGTTAACCGCGGCGGCCCCTCTGTGTTTAACTTCGATGGTGGGAGGTTAAAGGACGTTAATGTCTTCAACTTTGACCTGATTCAAAATGGTACAACGCTCCAGATCGGTGCCGACAATGCTTCCGATATGATGACCGTTCAAGGGAACTACACCCATAACGCCGGCTCCTTGGAAATCGAACTTGATGGGCTTGCTGGAGCCGGAAATGCCGGCGGTAATGACCTGGTCGATGTCAATGGCATGGTTACCTTGGGAAGTACACTCGATTTGAGCCTAAACTTCTCTCCTGCCTCCGGCACAAACTTCCTGATTATTGACAACGATGGCGTAGATGCTGTCAATGGTACTTTCGCCGGGCTCCCTGAAGGCCAAGTCTTCAATGTTGGCAGCGATTTCTTCCAAATTACCTATCAAGGTGGTGATGGCAACGATGTCGTTTTGCGAAGTTTCGATCCCGATAACCCAGACCTGATTGGGACTCCTGGAGGGGACGATTTCATCGTTCGCGAAGATGGCGGATCATTGAACGACGGCGTTGAAGTCCTGCTCAACGACAATGTCATCTTTAGTAGAGCTAAACCACCGCTTCAATCTATAACCATTAACGGTCTGAGCAACGACGACACCTTGACGGTTGACTTTGCTCATAATGGTCATTTCTCCCTGCCGAGTGGAGTAACTTTTATCGGGGATGTTGATAATGACACCCTGTTTGTGACAGGAGAGACATTCCTTAATGTGCCGCACAACTTAACTGGGCCGGCTTCAGGTGACCTGACTTTCATGCAGGGTGCGGAGACCTTGGAAGTCTTCTATGATACGACGGAATTTTCCGACACTAGCGGAACCTCAATCGACAATTTGCAATTAAACCTCCCGGGCAGCAATGATGAGGCCTTCCTCGAAGATTTCGCAAGTTCCCAGCTTCGCAGCAACAACGGTACGTTCTCAACTACGATCTTTGGCGATCCGACTCAATCGTTGGTGATAGTAGGTTCCAGCGGTTCTGATTCCATCACTACAACGGCCCTTCCAGACTTGAGTTCCTCCCTGAGTATTGAAAGTGAGATCGCCAACATTAATGGCCCGCTTACGCTGGGATCTTCCACTGCGGCAGGTGATCTGACTGTAACGGCAACCACCATTAATTTGAATAGCGTTATTAACACTGATGGTTCCGGTAGTGATGGCAATGTATCGCTAACCGGGGTTGTCAATTTAGGTGCGGATGTGGTGATTGACGCCCATGGTACCAGTGGAGGAGATGTTGACTTCTTTGGAACGATTGACGGCAATCATGACCTTACCATTAACACCGGTGGTACAACAACTTTCCACGATGAGGTTGGTGGTACGACGCCATTGAGCAGCCTCACTACCGATGGTTTAGGTAGCGTGATTATTAATGCCAACATTACAACAAATGGCGGCACGCAGACCTTTAACGATCCGGCTACTATTAGGTCCGATCTTACCCTGACGGATATGGGTACAACCGGTATCACCTTCGGCCAGACTGTTGACGGCACTACGGATTATCAGGAACAACTAACGGTTGTTACAACCAATGCTGCCGCACAAATCCTTTTTACCGGGGACGTTGGCAGCAATATTCCACTACGAGGATTGGAGATTAATAATGCCGGCTTGGCAACCTTGCAAGGTAACCTCCAAGATGATCGTGGTGAAGGTGCCTCGGGGACAACGCTTGCCAAAATGGGAGCGGGTCAACTGGATATCATAGGTGCTAACAATAACTACTCCGGACAAACAACTATCAACGGCGGCAGTGTTAATCTTCAGGGTACCTTGACGGGTTCCGGGGACAACTTTGTCTTGAACGCCAACAACGTTTCCTTGGTTGGGGGTGGTCAGATCCTCGACCGCACCGTGGAGATTCCTACCGGCGTTACCGGAGTACAAATCAATGGTCTTTCCCAGATTAGCAATGTTGGGGGTGCGGCAGTCGATGTCGCGGGGACGGCAACTCTGACTGACACTATCATCACCGGCAGCACCACTGGGGTGAATGTTTCCGGCACGGCAAACCTGACAACCTCGGTGATCCAAAACAACCTCACCGGCATTGAAGTGGATAATGCGACTCTGGTACTCAATCGAACCGGAGGGGGTAATCAGATCGTCCTAGGTGCGAACAGTGCGGTTGGATTGTTGTTCCGGGGCGTAGATGCTCAAGTGTCGGACGGAATTCAAATCGACAACTTTGGGAACACATCTTTTGAGGCTCCCTCGTTAGGGGCCGGCAATGGATTCTTCATCCAGTTTGCCAACGGTGCCTTTTTCGAGATGGGAGAACCGGACCTGGTGTTTGCGGGTGATTCCACCTTCAATGGCTTGTTGGGGTCGGATCTTGCCGGGAACGATTTGAATAATGTCGGCCTGCAGATCGAAGATTTCAATGATATCAGCTCGGTCGGATTGGTCTTTTTCGACTTCAACTCCATTTCGGTTGAAAACGGCCAGATGAATATCATCGCTTCTCAGAACCCGGACAGGATTACGGTCAATGCTACCAACAGTGGTGCAGTTTCTGTTCGCATCGGTTCCAAGCTGATTGTCAACGAAGTTTCCGGCAAGCCATCCTTTGACCTAAACGGTTTTGGTGAGCCAATGATCAAGATATTGGGGCTTGACGGGGACGATGATATTCGTATCACCGGAAACGTTTCTGCAGAAGTGTTCGGCGGTCAGGGCGACGACGATATCCGAACTCAAGATGGTAGAGATGTGATCTTCGGCGGAGCCGGCCGCGATGTAATAAACAGCGGCGGCGGAGATGACATCGTGGTCGGCGGTCTGGATATGGACAAAATCACCACTGTAGATGGCGATGACCTCCTCTTCGCCGGAGAAACCTCCTTGACCGTTGACGAACTCAAGATGATCGAAACCCTTTCCTTAACGGACATTCTAAATTCGATCACCGACCCGGATTTCGCGGAACGGCAACGAAACCAATCCGACCGGCTGGACAGCGGTAGAGGCAACGACACCATTTACCTGCGTTTGTCGACACAAAACAGCCCCCCGGATCGCCATCGCAGTAGAGGTGGAGATACGGAATTCGACACGCATCCGTAATTCCCGGGGAAGCAATTTAGTACACAGATCAGGCACCGGCGGAAAAAACTTCTGCCGGTGCCTTGTTTTGATAATTCCTCCTGCAACATTTCCTTTAAGCTACCCAAAGTTTTTAATCCTAAAAAGCAATCCACTTTTCTATTCGAGGAGTTTAGCGATTAAAGAAAAAGTTCGTATTTTGGTTTCAAATTGAACCCGAACTTGCCCAAATCCTTACAGATAATCATCAAAACAAAAATCTAGACAGTATGAATAATGCCCCTGCGTTGCAAATACTTACAACCGTGAGATCAAGGTTGTAAAGGTGGATGCTGGATTTTTACGGTGGCGGAGGATGGATTATGGAAAGACTCCCTGCTATTAATTCGAAAATGAAAATTAGAGAGCTTTGTTTACTCATAGGGATTTGGTGGGTTGAAATAGGACCTGCATGGGCTAAAAAGAAAGAAATCCTGTGGTGCAAATGTTTTTGGTATCAGAAACTGTAACTAATCGCCGGTTTGCGGACCTTATGGCGATCGAGGTTACAGTGATGGGTAAATACTACTCCGAGGGCGATACAAGGCATATGGGTCAAAGCAATTCTTCGATGCCAAACG